>JBFLKV010000098.1:0-8600 GCA_040883365.1 Eubacteriales bacterium | reverse complement strand
TTTTAAAAGCGGATATCGAAGCGCCGATGCTGGTCATGGGTGCGCCCATGAGCGACAGCTTGGACGTCATTGTGGACTTTGGGGTGCGGCAGTGTGTTTTTTTGCCACAGCATGTCATTGATCTGCAAAAGAAAGCCGAAGAGAAAAATGGCGAGGCACTGGTTCACGTTAAGATAGACACCGGCATGAACCGTATTGGTGTGAAAACCGAGGAGGAGTTTGAGGCGCTGTTGGCAACGATGGTGCAGTGCGACCGCGTGACCTTTGAAGGTATGTTTACGCATTTTGCGGTCAGCGATGAAACGGACAAGGATTTCAGCCGAAAGCAAGCCGAGCGTTTTGATACGTTTTATCGTATGGCGAAAGAAAAAGGATTTTCGCCCATACGCCATGTCTGCAATTCGGGCGCTATCATCGATATGCCCGAATATGCATTTGATTTTGTACGAGCTGGGATTGCGATGTATGGCTATTATCCCTCAAACGAGGTGTTTAAACAGCGGGTCAATTTACGGCCGGTGATGCACGTTTTTTCGCATATTGTGCATATCAAAACCGTTTTTCCGGGCGAGAGCATCAGCTATGGCCGCACCTTTAGAGTAGAAAAACCCATGCGTATCGCGACCGTGCCCATCGGATATGGCGATGGTTTCAACCGATTGCTTTCGGGCAAGGGTGAGATGCTGGTGGGTGGCAAGCGCGCAAAAATTGTGGGTCGGGTTTGCATGGATATGACCATGATTGATGTGACGGATATGGACGAAGTGAAAATTGGCGATGTTGTGACCGTGATTGGCACAGACGGCGAGGAAAGCATCTCGGCCGAAGATCATGCCGAGATTTGCGGAACAATTTCTTATGAAATTCTGCTTTCATTTACGCCGCGCCTATCTAGGACGTATATCAATGGATAAAGCGCTTTTGCGAAAAGAACTGCTAAAAAAGCGTCGTGCAATGAGTGAAAGAGAAATAGCGGATAAATCGCAAGCCATATTTGAACGCTTGCGTGATTTGCCGGAATACAAACGCGCCGGAGCGGTGCTGGCCTATTCTGCGTTTGACAATGAAGTGCAGACTGATGGCATCATAGAAGACTTAAAAGCACGAAAAGCTTGGATATATTTGCCGGTGATTACCAGCGAAACGGAGTTTATGCCCTGCAAGATGACGCAGGATATGCAAAAGAATCGATATGGCATTGAAGAACCGATGCCGATAGAAACTGCGCCCAAAGGCAGCGGTAAGATCGATTTGGTCATCTGCCCGGGTGTGGGGTTCGATTTTAGTGGTTATCGATTGGGCTATGGCAAAGGCTATTATGACCGTTTTTTGAGTGGCGAAAAACTGTTTAAAATCGGATTGGCTTTTGAGGCACAGATGGTTAAGATGCTGGCAGCCGAAGAAACGGATATCCCGATGGACTGCGTGATAACAGAAAAGGCGGTGTATCGGGCATGCGCATAATCAGCGGAAAATATCGGGGCCGGAAATTGGTGGCACCTGAGGGTCAACATACTCGTCCCACCACCGACCGTGTCAAAGAGGCGTTATTTGGGGCTTTGCAGTTTCGGTTGCATGACGCAAAGGTTTTGGATTTGTTTGCAGGATCTGGAGCACTTGGCATTGAGGCACTAAGCCGCGGTGCAAAAAGCTGCTTGTTTGTCGAAAACAATCGCGCTGCACTCAAAGCGTTGGAAGAGAATTTGGCGCGTATCGAAGCGGAGTACGAAGTGCATGCGGTCGATTATATGACTGGTTTAAAAAGACTGGATGGCAAGTCGTTTGATTTGATTTTTATGGATCCGCCATACACGGCTGGGTACTACGAACCGGCATTGGCTTTTATCGCAGAGCATGATTTGTTGGATGAGGACGGTGTTTTGGTTTTGGAGATTAAGACCGGCATGTCGAGCGGTGGCGAAAAGCACTTTGATCTCGTCAAGACAAAGACATATGGCGCGGTCACGCTGGAAACCTACGAAAGAAAGGGCAAAGCATGAGTATTTGTATCTATCCCGGGTCGTTCGACCCCATCACCATGGGACACCTTGACATCATCACGCGGGGCAGTGAGATGTTTGATACTGTGATTGTCTGTGTATTGGTCAACACACAAAAAACGCCTGCATTCTCGCTACAAAAGCGTCTTAGCATGATTCGTGAGTCGGTCAAACACCTAAATAATGTGTCTGTGGACAGCTTTAGTGGACTTTTGGTGGATTATATGGAGCAAAAAAAAGCGGATATCATTTTGCGTGGCTTGCGCGCGGTTTCCGACTTTGAGCACGAGTTTGCCATGGCGGCCATGAACCACCAGCTTAAACCCGAAGTGGAAACGGTCTTTTTGATGACCAGAACCAAGTATTCTTTCCTCTCATCCAGTGTGATAAGAGAAGTCGCGGGTTTTGGCGGCGATGTTTCCGGGCTGGTACCGGATGCGATTTTGGATGATATTAAACACTTAAAAAAATAGTGAAGGCATGATAAGGGGGACAGGGCGTGACAAGCGTCGAAATACAAAAAACAAAATTCAATCAAATGGTGGCGGATTGTTTTGACAAAAGCACATTGGAGACGATTGGCATTCGCGAGATTGTGCTACATAAAGCAACGCAAACCTATTATGTGGTGATCACAACAAATAAAGTATTCACGTTGGCCGAGGAAGCCGCGATAGACCGTAGAAGGAATACGGTCTTTTCTGGTGGCCAAAAGGTCAAGTTTTTCTTTGATTATTCCGAGCTGATTAAAAAAGATCGTGCGATGATTGACCGAATTTTTGAGGTTATTTATAACGAGTTTGTATCGTTTCGTCCCTATTTGAAACTCAGCCACTCTTATACCGATATGGGTCGATTCCATATCGACTTTAAAACCGAAGCGGGCAAGCAAATGTTCTCGGATTTGGGCGTGGATTCTCGAATCAAAGAGCTACTCACTTTGTGTTTTCGCAAAAATTATGCGCTGGCTGTGGGGATTGATCATACACTGGAAGGACGAGATGTTTCGGGCGTCAGCATACTGGAGCCCATGATGGAAACCGAAAAGCCCAAGACGGTAGCCCAAAATGAAAAACCAAAACCACCAAAACCCAAGGCAGAAAAAAAGCCGATGGGCAAAGTGCTGTATGGCAAGACGATTTCGCGCAAGCCAATGAAGATTGCCGATATCAACGATGAATCGGGAACGGTGGTTATCGTGGGCGATGTGGTGGACTTTGACAGCCGCACATGTCGTAATGACAGTGAGCTGGTTTTGGCGCATGTCAGCGATTATACCAACACCATTCTTTGTAAGATGTTTGTAAAAAAGCCGCAGTTTGAGCGTATTAAAAAAGGCATGAAGAACGGTCATGTGAAGCTCAGCGGTAAGATTTCCTATGATAAATTCTCCAAAGAGCTGGTAGTGAACCCCATTGAAAACATCATGGTGATGCCAAAAGACACACCCAGCGATACCGCAGAAAAAAAACGGATTGAGCTGCATCTGCACACCGTAATGAGTCAAGAGGATGCGACCATCCAAATCGCAGATATCGTCAAACGCGCAAAGGATTATGGGCACAAAGCGGTGGCTATCACGGATCATGGGGTTGTGCAGGCATATCCTGCCGCGCAAAACGAAGCGAAGAAGGCGGGTATCGACATCATATATGGCATGGAAGCCTATATGACGCTGGACAGAGCCGATGCGTTTAAGGGTGTAAGGGACATTCCGCTAACGGGCGAATTTGTGGTGGCTGATATCGAGACCACAGGTTTTTCTCCGGTGGCTGAGCGCATCATTGAGATTGGTGCGGTCAAGGTGAAGGACGGAAAGCTGGGGGAGACGTTTTCCATGTTTGTTGACCCAGGCAAACCGATTCCGTTGGAGATTACACGTTTAACGGGCATATCGCCCGACATGGTGCAGGGTGCACCCGCGCAAGAAGCGGCCATACAAGCGTTTAAAGCCTTTGCGGGTGATGCTTGTATCGAGGCGAACAACGCGGACTTTGACATGTCGTTTTTCCGCTCTACAGGGGCACGCTACGGCGTTTATTTTACTGAAAACCCGGTGTTGGATACGTTGGGGCTGTCGCGCTGTCTTTTGCCGAATAACCGTAATCATAAGCTTTCAACCGTCGCCAAGCACTTTGGTATTCCGCTCAATCATCATCGCGCATTGAATGATGCCACAGCGACGGCCGAGATATTGGTTCGTTTCTTGGATATGATGAAAGAAAAGGGGATTGATAGTACGGCGCACATTAATTTTGGTTTGGCCGGCCTTAAAAGCCGACAGAACAACAAGGTGTTCCATACGATTCTGCTCTGTAAAAATAAAGCCGGATTAAAGAACCTGTATAAACTGGTTTCCCACTCGCATATTGAAGGGTTCTACCGCACACCGCGTATCACCAAAGCGTATTTGGAAGAACACCGCGAAGGCCTGCTCATTGGCTCGGCATGCGAAAGAGGTGAATTGTTCCAAGCGGTTTTACACGGCGTCCCGGACAAGGGATTGGATGAGATTGCAAAATTCTATGATTACTTTGAAATACAGCCGGACGGGAATAACGCGTTTTTGATTCGTGAAGGGCGCGTCAAAGATAACAAGGCGTTGCACCAGATGAATAAAAGAATTATTGATTTGGGTAAAAAGCACGGCAAGTTGACTGTTGCCACCACTGATGCGCATTTTTTGGAATCAGGGGACGCGGTTTTTCGCGAGATACTGATGCGCGCCAAAAAATTTCAGGATGCACACTTGCAACCACCGCTGTATTTTCGCGCAACAGACGAGATGCTGACCGAATTTGCGTACCTCGGGGATGAGACGGCCAAGGAAGTGGTCGTGGAAAATACACATAAAATCTATGAGCAAATAGAAAAGTTCGCGCTGTTCCCCAGCGAACCTGCGATGCCAAAGATTAAAGATGCAGATGGAAAACTGAAAGACTTGGCCTACCAAACCGCGCATGCAATGTACGGGGAAACATTGCCGGATATTGTAGAAAAGCGTCTGGACCGCGAGATGCGACCGATTATTGAGCATGGTTTTTCGGTGCTATATTATATCGCCCATATGTTGATTAAGGATTCGCTCGAAAATGGCTATGTTGTAGGTTCGAGAGGGTCGGTTGGGTCATCTTTTGCGGCGACCGTCACCGGGGTGACCGAAGTTAACCCGCTGCCACCACATTACCGCTGTGGGCACTGCCACTACTCGGATTTTGATGTGGATAAAACCAAGTATAAAAGCGGGGTAGATTTGCCGCCCAAAGATTGTCCGAAGTGTGGAAAAGCGATGATCGCTGATGGCTTTGATATTCCGTTTGAGACGTTTCTTGGACTCAACGCGGACAAAGTGCCGGATATCGACCTCAATTTCTCTGGTGAATATCAGCCCAAGGCGCATAAATGGACCATTAACTTTTTTGGGCAGTCGCATGTGTTTCGTGCAGGGACGATTTCGACCATTTCTGATAAAACAGCATTTGGATATGTCAAAAACTATGCGGAGGAAACAGGAAAGCATGTTTCTAACGCCGAGATCACACGCCTGGCTAAAGGCATTGTGGGCGTAAAGCGCACCACAGGTCAGCACCCTGGCGGGCTGGTGGTGGTGCCAAAAGACCAAGACGTATTTGACTATACGCCGGTACAAAAGCCGGCAAATGATCTGAAAAGTGACTCGGTGACCACGCATTTCGACTTTGATTCAATGCATGATACGCTAGTTAAGCTGGATATCCTCGGCCATGATGACCCGACCATGCTTCGGATGTTAACCGATATCACGGGCGTGGATGCTAAAAGTGTGCCGATTAATGACGCCAAAACCATGACATTGTTCTCGTCTCTGGAAGCGCTGGGGTTGACACCCGAAAAGATGCTGGGCAGTGAGGTGGGTACGTTTGGTATCCCGGAATTCGGAACCAAATTTGTGCGCGGTATTTTGCAGATGACCAAGCCGACTACCATGGCCGAATTGGTGCGTATCTCGGGGCTGTCTCACGGTACCAACGTGTGGCAGGGCAATGCCGAGATTTTGGTACGGGAAGGCAAGGTGACGTTGGGCGATGTTATCGCGACACGTGACGATATCTATAATACGCTTTTAGAATATGGTGTTGAAGGCAAATTGGCGTTTTTCACCATGGAAAGCGTAAGAAAAGGTCGGGGATTGACCGAAGAGATGGAAAAAGCGATGCGGGATAAAAGTGTGCCCGAGTGGTTTATCGATTCGTGTATCAAAATCTCCTACATGTTCCCAAAAGCCCATGCGGTGGCTTATGTGACCATGGCACTGCGTATTGCCTACTTTAAGGTGCATCACCCGAAGGCCTATTATGCCGCTTACTTTACTGTGCGTGCTGATAATTTTGATGCCAGCTATATCACCGGGGGTACCGACGCGATTCGTTCGAATATTATTGCGATTGAAAAGAAGCAGAATGAAGGCGAGGCAAGCAATAATGAAATCAATATGGTGACCTATCTGGAAGTGGCGCTGGAAATGTATGAGCGAGACATCGGGTTTTTACCTGTTGATTTAAATAAGTCGCATGCTAAGCGCTATTTGGTTGAAGGGGAGTATATTCGTTTACCCTTTGTCTCTCTGCCGGGGATTGGCGAAAATGCTGCCGATAATTTGTATGAACAGCGCAAAAAAGCGCCATATATCTCGAAGGAAGATATAAAATCGCGTGCGAAAGCCAGCAGCACCGTGCTTTCGGCGTTGGAGGAATTCGGATGCCTTCTGGGCATCACAACCGAAAACCAAGTCAGTTTTTTTGACCTTGCATAAACTTGGATAATTTGATAGACATTCGAAGGAAACTCGTATATACTATTAAATTGACAAATGAATAGGACGAGGCGTAAAAAACCTTGTTTTTTAGGAGGCAATTTTTTTATGAAGTTACGCAGTGTAATATTGCTCATTGCAATCATTGCAATCGTTGGCGGGCTCATATTCTTCGGTCTTACCGGTGCACACATCGGCATCTACAAAATCGATCCGCTGGCCGAACAGGTAAACCTTGGGCTTGACCTGACTGGCGGCGCGTATGTTGTGTATGAAGTGGATAATCCGGATGACGTCGAGGATTTGGATTCGAAGATTGATGGCACGATGACCGTGTTTAGAAACCGGTTGGATGCCAAAGGTTTTACGGAAGCGACGATTGCTAAACAGGGCGCAGACCGCATTCGTGTGGAAGTGCCATTTAACTCGCAAGACGGCCAAGGCGCGGACCCAAACATCATCAGTGAAGTTTTGGGAAAAGCAGCGAAGTTGACCATTGTTACCCCGGACGGAGACGTTGTGGTTGAAGGTGACGATATGGTTTCGGCCGTAGCACAGCAAGGATATTCTGATTCCGGTGCGGTTCAGTATGAGGTAGCGTTCAAGCTTTCACCCGACGCGGCCGATCGGTTTGCTAAGGCAACCGAGGAATACTTTGGACAGCCATTGGCCATCTATGTGGACCAAACGCAGATTTCAGCACCTACGGTAAGGGCTGTTATTACTCAAGGTGAAGGTATCATTATGGGTAATTTCACTGCACAAGAAGCCGTAGATTTGGCGATTCAGATTGAATCCGGTGCATTGCCGCTTGAAATTCACGAGATTGAACAGCGTTCTATTTCGGCCACACTGGGTGTGGATGCGCTTTCAAAAAGCTTATATGCCGGTGCGCTGGGCATTGCGATTTTATTTATTTTTATGATGATTTATTATCGTGTGCCGGGACTTATCGCGGATATGGCGCTCATCATATACATGTTTATTCTTCTCTTGCTGTTGTCTTCAATCAAAGGCATCCAGCTGACCTTGCCGGGCATTGCGGGTATTATTCTTTCCATCGGAATGGCGGTGGATGCGAATGTTATCATCTTTGAGCGGTTTAAAGAGGAATTACGACTGGGCAAAACGCTAAGAACGTCACTCACCAGTGGCTATCATAAAGCGGTCAGAACGATTTTGGATGCAAATATCACCACGATTATCGCTTCGGTGGTATTGATGTTCTTTGGTAAGGGTGTAATCAAAAGTTTTGCTTATACTTTGACTATAGGTATTATCGTATCCATGTTTACCGCGCTGTTTGTTACGCGTTGGTTGTTAAGACTGTTTATGAATATGGGCATTAAAAATAAAGTACTATATGGCGTAAGGAGGGCTGAAAATGAGTAAATTTAAGATTATCTCAAAAGCTAAATTCTTTATGATCGCCTCCGCGCTCATTATTATTGCCGGCATTGTTATGGGTTTTACCAACGGAGTTAATCTGGGTATCGACTTTACCGGAGGCACGCTGATGACGGTTGAACTTGGACAAGAATTTGATGTGGCAGATATCAATGAAGTGCTTGAAGCCAACGGCATTATGGACGCACCTGTGGTTAAAACCAGTGCCGACGTTTCGGAAGTGAAGACGCAAGCACAGATTCGCATTAAAGATATTCAGGGCGTGAAGTCTGAGGACTTGCGTGCATCGATTCTGGATGGCCTAAGCGAAAAATATCCGGATACGATTGTTTTTGATGGTGAAACCATTGGGGCGGTAACCAGTTCGGAGATTATTCTCAATGCGATTCTATCGGTCACCA
>JBFLKV010000097.1:0-7275 GCA_040883365.1 Eubacteriales bacterium | reverse complement strand
TCTTAGACCACGACGAATCGTAGCTGATAATCGTAACAGTCGCACCATTAGGTGCCGTACCGATACGCGTATAGGAGATGCCAGGCCCACTTCGGATATTCAACGTAGATGCCGTCACTGTAGCGGTATTCGCTGCGGGCGTACTCGTGCTGCCCGACGTAATGTTAAAGTACTGCGTGGCGACATAACCGCTGATACCTCCGTACTCTATCTTGGACCACGTGGTGCCATACTCTTTCACTTTAATCACACCGCCCCGTGGGATGCTACCAATACGGGTGTAGGATGTGCTGGGCCCGCTTCGGATATTCAGCGAGGACGCCGTGACGGTTGCATACATGGTGTTATCCGTGTTGTCAGGCACGTCGCCTGAGGAGCCGCTGGAGCTGGATTTTTTATATACCCCGTTCTCATAATAGCAATAGCCATCGGTGGTGTCCGTGATCTTGATATAAGATGCATATACATAGCGCACCGTGTTGCCATAATAAATGAGATGCCAGCTGCTGGTCGCATACGCTTTTTTAATATAAACCGTATCATCACGATATACCCTACCGACCACACTATAGGATGTGGAAGGGCCGTTTCTGACATTCAATGATGAACACGTCACATAACCCACCGCATCATAAGCCAGTGCACCCTCATCCGGTTCATCCGGATCAGTCGCTGTTGGGGTAGGCGCGGGCGTGGTAGTCCCCGTACTTGTCGGCGGTATAGTCGCCGACGGCTCAGGCTCGTCGGAATAAATCGGCCGCAGTGAAGGTTCGGGCAGACCGGTATCCGGCGTATTTGTTGGGCTGGTGGGTGTGTCTAGCTTTACATAATCCACGTGCACATAGGCGTAAACCCCGTTGTAGAGTATCTTATGCCAGGATGTATCTGCATACGGCGTAATCACCGTAATGCGCTCCCCATTAGTTGCCTGTCCGATAATGCTGTATATGGTTCCAGGTCCCGTTCTTACATTCAAGAACGTATTACACACAACGGTTGCGTTATAGTCTTCTTCGGCCACTGGGCCTGTCGATGCCGATGCAGACGCGCTTGGGTTTGCATCTTCTAGGTTCCAAATCTCGGTATTCGGATAGTAAAAAAGCAGAATTTCTCTATATGTCCAGCCTTCTTTGGCCATGGTTTGTGCGCCTCGTTGGCTCATGCCCAGTCCATGCCCATATCTGCGATGAATCAGATTATATCCTTTGAGTGTCGTACCCTCCATCACAGGCTCGGACATCGTTATCCGAAGCGAGGTCTGGCTGAATATATTATAAGGACTTGAAGTGTCCTCACATTCGTTAAGGTCAAGACGTACCTGCATTGAAACATCTTCCTCGGTTGTCACGCCGTTCACCGTAACCGGCACACGCACGGTGATGGTCGTAAACGCAACCCAACAGTCGAGGCAAATCACCGTCTGGTTGGAAAAGATCTTTCGGTGGTCTTCCACCAATGTACCGCTGGAATTGGTCTTGTATTGCCCTTTTAGCGTGTACATATCCGTTACGCCCATCAGCTGGAAATCATCGCGGCTGCTCACGCTATATCCGCTTTGCTGAAGGATAGGAATCGCCAAATCTTTCAGCTGCTTTAATGCATTAGTGGCAAAGTCAGATTCCGTTTCGGTATAAGTCGGGAAGAAAACAATCTCTTCACGACTGGACGGGTTGGCCGTATCGTATGGGTCGTTAGTAATGCGTTCCCACGGCAACGGTGTGCCGCCTAAGTTCCAGACATGCTGAGGAATATCGATCTGCCCGCCATTGCTCGCAGAAAAATATGTGGTGACAATATTGCCTTTTTTCAACGTATAATTGGGATTGGCTTTGTCCTCTTCTTCAACGTAAGCGACCACTTGTCCCTTGGTCAAGTTCACCGCCGTAATACAACGGTTCAATGAATCGTTCCATCCCTTATACACCTGGCTACCTGTAGTGTCGACCACATCATAATAAGTGTACGCACCGATATGCGTCGCCGCATAAGAGCGTGCCGCCACCGCCTGGGCCTTTAAAGCTTCTATCGGCCAAGCATTGCTCATCTCATAGCCAATAACGCCATATAGATAATATTCGATATAGATAATATTGATAGCATGCAAATGATAGGCACCTGTGTCCTTGTAGAACATCATATTGCCCGTATAAGCCAACGTGGTCTTATACCTGTCATTATGCATATACAATAGATTTAAGTCATGATTGTCAGAATCCCGTCCGATGAAAGTGATGGACGTTTTGGTGGTCAGAAGTGTATAGCTGCCGTTATCCTCTCTTTTATAAAGCGCAACATTGTTGCTGCCCGAAAGCGCGACACGATAATACTGCGACCCGTCCATCTGTATCGAGGGCTCCTCCGCAATATAATAACTGCCAACCGCCTTAAAATCATAAGTGATGGGGTCGCCAATAGAAAGCTTAACCCTTATGGTGGTTAAGTCATCGTCCGCGTTTGCACGGTCAACAATAAAAAACACCGCCATGCCCACAAATAAAAGAATGAAAATAATGGTGATAATTTTACGCATAAAAACCCCTTATACCGAAAAACCGCAATATCATGATTAGAATTCAACTTATATTATACAATATTTTGCGGTAGAAGAGAAATACTTATTTTTTCCAAGCGTGCTGCTTAGCCATATCTTTAGAAAAAAACAAGTTATAATTTTGTATAGGTCAATTCAATCAAGTTTTTCTTTTGTTTGGTGCCTTGAAGATGCAAATCAACGGGCTCATGATCGCCTAAGAAAAGTGGAATGCCACTGCCCTGAATAATAGGAATAACCGTGATGATATACTCATCGACCAAATCGTTTTCGATGAACTCGGACGCCAAAACGCCACCGCCAACCAGCCAGATGTCTTTGCCTGCTTTTTGCTTTTCCTGCAATACCCTTGCGACGATGCCATCCTTCACAAACTCTACGTTCTCATCCTCGGGTAAATCTTGGCTTGTTGCAACCAGCGTATTTTTTCCTGCATACGCCCACACATCGGGTGACAACTCATTGACCACTTGCATATAGGTGTGACTACCCATCACGACCGTATCAATGCGCGCATCAAAAGCATCATAACCCAAGTCCACTTCGCCAAGTTCACTCAAAAAATCAAGCTCTCCATATTCGCCGGCGATGTACCCATCCAGTGACATAGCGATATAAAGCACAATTTTTCGTGCCATCACGACTCTCCTTTCAATTTTAAGAAGCAATTAAAAAAGAACCGACTTTTCGGTTCTTTTTGTCGTCAATTATTCCGGGCTTATTGCGTCAACCGGGCAAGTGTCTTCACATGCGCCACAATCAATACATTCGTCTGCGTTAATCGTGTATTTATCACCATCCTGCGTGATTGCGCCAACCGGGCACTCGTCCGAGCAAGCACCGCAGCCGATGCATTCTTCCGAATTAATTTTATATGCCATAGTTTTACCTCCAGATATTTTGTCCAAACTTATTTTATCACTATACGCTGAAAAAACAAGTAAAATTTACTCATCCAGCAATTTTTTAATCTCATCATCCAGCTTTTCATCCGTCTCGTTTCGCTTCCGTCGCGGCTTGAAGGGCTTAAACTTGATATCCGAAAGTGGATATTCAGTGAGGTCAAATGATCCGTCCGGAAGTTCTGTTTTAACTTTGACTTTCTCAGTGATCGGGTTGTTTTCCACCACCGTTCCGCTGGCATCCGGCGTTTTCACCCGTGTACCAATCGGCGGCATTTTTTCTTTCATATATTGATAGTGCTCATGTTCATAGTTAAGGCAGCACATCAAACGCCCGCACAGACCGGAAATCTTGGTCGGCGAAAGCGATAGGTTCTGATCTTTAGCCATTTTGATGGAAACAGGATGAAATTCGCCCAAAAACGAGCTGCAACAGCATTCTCTTCCGCAAGGGCCGATACCGCCCAAAAACTTCGCTTGGTCACGAACACCAATCTGCCGTAGTTCAATACGCGTTCTAAAAACAGACGCCAGATCTTTAACCAGTTCGCGAAAATCCACTCGGCCATCTGCCGTGAAATAAAAAATAATCTTTTTGGCATCAAACGTGTATTCCACATCCACGAGTTTCATGTCCAAATCGTGTTTTTTAATCTTCTCAATACAGGTGGTAAATGCGCTTTTTTCTTTCTCTCGGTTGGCCAGCACCGTGTCCCAATCCGCATCAGTGGCTTTACGAATAATTTTTTTTAGCGGTGCAACCACGTCTTTTTCATCTATTTCTTTTTCGGCAATCACCACTTCGCCGTATTCCACTCCGCGAACCGTCTCCACTATCACATGGTCGCCGAAATCAAATTGCGCTTGACCGGGATCGAAAGAATAGACCTTGCCCGCATCTTTAAAACGAACCCCTATGACTTTAACCATTGGTATTTCTCCTTTAATATTTCAAAAAGCATACTCTCGCAGCTTAAGATAAAGTTAACGTTATACTTCATTCTGCCCTCGTGTTCCAGCAACTTTTCCATCATATTATATATTGCGCCGGTTGTAAAGCTGTCGGCCAGTCGAAAAAAAGTGTCCTTTTGGTCGATATTGACAAGCCGCGCATCTCTGCCCAAATACTGTATCTTTAATATATCCATCAACGCCAGCTTTAAAATATCCAAAACTTCACCCAGCTTCGCTTTGTTGTCCTCCAAAAAAGAAACAAAGGTCGAAACCGCATAAGTATTCTGCGCCATCATCTTATAAAACAACTGAAACGTCTGCTCTCTTAGCGCAAAAAAATCGTCATCACTCGCCAGCACCGCGGCTTCCTCATAGTACCCTTGCGCCAAAGCCAATGCCAGTGTCGCGCGATCGGCCCTCACGCCTTCTTTGACCAAAAGCTCCGATGCATGTCCTTGGCCCATCGGCAAAAGACGAATGTTCTCACAGCGCGATATCACGGTGGGCAAAAGCCCATAGTCCGATCCCGCCAACAGCATAAAAACGGTGTTCTTTGGCGGTTCTTCCAAAGGTTTTAGCAAAGCGTTCTGCGCCGCGGTATTCATCTTGTCCGCTTCATAGATAATAACTGCCTTATGTGCCGCCTCAAAGGGCTTTTCATAGAGAAAATCATTAATCTCACGAATTTGCCCGATTTTTATGATCCCTTTTTGGGGCATAATGGAGAAAACATCGGCGGCCGAACCACTCATTATTTTTTTACAGCCCGAACAATTTCCGCATGCGTTGTGTGTTTTGCAGTATAAATTAAGCAAAAAGGTTTGCGCATATGCGCTGAGTGCCCGCGGTTTTGGGCATGTCACCAAATAGGCCGACTTAATCGCCCCTTTTTTGGCGTCGCTCATCGCTTGTTTTGCACCCTGCAATACCATTTTCTATAGCAAACCTTTCTCTTTAAATATCGCTTTGGCTTTATCTAGAACAATTTCTTTGGTCTCATATTTGGTGCCTTTGGCATCAATCGGGATAATCGAATCCTTTTCATCTTCTAGTATCTTCAAATAGCCTTGAAAAAGTCGATCGTAAAATGCCTGCTCCTGCGTTTCCAGGCGATCCCGTTCCTTTTGCTTGTTCATTCGGTCAAATGCACGCTCTGGATCCATGGTGATAAAAAAAGTGATATCTGGCAAACATCCATCCACCGCGTGTTTGTTGATTTCCAGTACGCGCTCTTTGCCCAAATCACGACCATAACCCTGATAGGCGACGGAGGAATGGATAAAACGATCACAAACCACTATTTTGCCCGCTTCTAAGGCAGGCATAATCACCTGATGTACATGCTGAGCCCGAGATGCGGCATACAAATAGGCTTCGGTGATATCCAAAATATCTACATTATCTTTATCCAGAACAATATCGCGGATTTTCTCGGCTACCGGGCATCCGCCTGGTTCGCGCGTCAGTAGCACATCAAAGCCAAGCCCTTCTAGGCCCTCAGCCAAAAATTTCGCCTGCGTCGATTTGCCACTGCCGTCTGCGCCTTCAAATGTGATAAACAATCCTTTTTCCATCGTTCGTCCCCACGTTTATATTCCTTAATATTCTATCATCTTCAAGTCCTAAAATAAATCTATTTATCCGCATAGACCTTGATGAGCGCTTCTTTTAGCCCCACCAATGCAAGGCCTTCATAGCGTGCCAGCTTGATGCCATCAATCACCGATGATGTTATTTTCTGGCCCTTTAAAATCACGGGAACACCCGGCGGATAGACCGCCACGGCCTTGGCCGCTGTTTTCCCAGCACTGTTTGCTAGATCAATCCATACGGTTTCTTCCGATACGGGTTTGCCCCATATCGCTTCCTCTATCAACGGCTTTGTTTCTTCTTTGACGGTTTTCCCCGTTACCGATTGTTTTTTCAGCACGCGATAAACTTTTTTCAGCGACTTTTTTCGGTCAGCCGACGAAAGCAAAAACAGCATGACCTGCGAATCAATCATTTCGGCGTAAATACGTTTTTTATGTAACGCTTTTTTTATCTCTGTTGCGCGCCATCCCCCGCCGCTAAAATCGATGACCCACTTTAGAATATCTTTAGGCTCATTTTTTTGTGCCTGCTTTATGACATTAAAACCAGGTAAATCATCGATTTTTTTGGAATACTCCACAATAGCATAGAATAATTTTTCAATTTTTCGCCTGCCCCGCTTTGCCATATAATCTTTAGCAAAATCTATCGAGGCCAATATCGGATAAGAAGGCGAGGTCGTTACAAAATGATTCAGCACTTCCTTGACGCTTTCCGTGGAAATGAGGCTCTGCTTCCCAACCGCCACGTAGCCCGATTGGTTCATCGCCGGCAGCGTTTTATGTGTGCTGACGACCCAAGCGTCTACACCCGCCTCAGCCGGTGATGTTGGTAAAAAATCCGAATACGGAAAACAAGCCGAGTGTGCGCCGTCCACCAGAACAGGAATTTTCTTTTTGTGTGCTATCTTCGTGATTGCGCACAAGTCTACGCAGAATCCATAATAATTAGGGTAAGTCAAATATACAGCGGCGATATCCGCTTCGCTCTCCAATATGCTTTTGACTGCCTTTGCGCTGATTACGCCGGATATGGCCGGGGATTCTGGATATATAAAAATTGGTTGAATATCAAAAAGTTCAATCGCGTGCGCAGCGCTCATATGAAAATCCCGCGCCATAAGCACTTTTTTTCCGCGGAACAAACTGAGCATTGCCAAAACACCCGAGCTGGATCCTCCCACCGTGTAAAAAAGCTTTTCTGCCCCGATATCCCTTGCCATCTCATTTTGGCTTTGGTCTAAAATCTCGGCTGGCTCAAAAAGGTTATCCAGCC
>JBFLKV010000096.1:0-11982 GCA_040883365.1 Eubacteriales bacterium | reverse complement strand
CCGGTAGGTGCCAGAGTATCTTCCACACAAAAACAACATACGCTGGAATCTCGCAGTTCATCAAAGTCTTCGGGGATTAGCTTCTGTGTTTCTGCCCAAATATCTTGTATTTCTTTCACTTCATGCTCGCTACATCCATCATTGGTCAATTTTCTGGCAATAATTTCCCTGTGCGAAAGATTAATGAAATCACTTTTATTCATTTCCGGCTCCTTTACATGCACTTACGCGTGATCCTAAATCTCGATATCCGTGACATCCAAATCCTCTTCGAACATGCCTGCAATCTCTTCTGAGAGACTGCTCTTATTCTTGATGACTTCAATGTCTCTATATTGTCTCATACCCGTTCCTGCTGGAATCAGTTTACCGATAATCACGTTTTCTTTCAAGCCTACCAACGGGTCAATCTTGCCCTTGATAGCGGCTTCGGTCAACACGCGTGTGGTCTCCTGGAAAGATGCCGCAGACAGGAACGACTCGGTGGCCAATGATGCTTTCGTGATACCCAGAAGGACACGTTTGGCGGTCGCCGGTTCATTTCCTGCATCTGTCGCTATCTTGTTTTCCTTATCAAACGAGAAGATATCGACGAGTGAACCCGGCAGCATTTCGGTGTCGCCCGATTCCTCAATCTTACATTTTTTCAGCATCTGACGGATGATGATTTCGATATGCTTATCCGCAATCTCAACACCCTGCAGCCTGTAAACCTTTTGAACCTCTTTTAATAGGTATGCCTGAACACCCTGGATACCTTTAATCCTTAATATATCGTTCGGGTTGATTGAACCTTCGGTCAGCTCATCGCCAGCCTCCAGAACATCCCCTGTTCTTACTTTAATTCTAGCACCAAACGGAATGCTGTAGCTCTCCGCATTACCGTTATCATCCGCAACAGTAATCTCTCTTTTACGCTTAGCTTCGCTTACGCTCGCTGTTCCGCTGATATCCGTTATGATGGCAAGACCTTTTGGCTTTCTCGCCTCAAAAAGTTCCTCAACACGCGGAAGACCCTGCGTGATGTCACCGCCGGCTACACCACCGGTATGGAACGTTCTCATGGTCAGCTGTGTGCCCGGTTCGCCGATAGACTGTGCCGCAATGATGCCCACCGATTCTCCGATGTTCACTTGCGCGCCGGTGCTCATGTTAGCGCCGTAGCACTTGGCACATACGCCTTTTTCAGCCTGACAAGTCAGAACCGAACGAATATTGACCTCGGTAACCCCTGCGGCCACTATTGCTTCAGCAATTTGATCATCCATCAACTGATTGGCTCCGATCATTTCCTCGCCGGTTTCGGGATGTATCACCGCATCCACGGTATATCTACCCCGCAAACGATTGATTAGCGGTTCAACAATCTCATTGCCGTTCTTCACGTCGGTCACTTTTGTGCCACGTACACCGACGCCCGCCGATGCAAAACAGTCGTCCTCACGTACTATAACTTCTTGAGATACATCCACCAAACGACGGGTTAAGTATCCCGAGTCTGCGGTACGAAGCGCCGTATCCGCCAAACCTTTTCTGGCACCATGCGTAGAGATAAAGAATTCCAAAACAGTTAGTCCTTCACGGAAATTCGCACGAATCGGAATTTCGATGGTTTCACCATTTGGATCAGCCATCAAACCACGCATACCCGCCAGCTGACGGATCTGGTTTTTAGAACCACGTGCGCCTGAGTCGGCCATCATCGAGATGGGGTTAAATTTATCCAGCGATGTGATCATTTTCTCTGTGACCATATCGGTGGTTTCTTTCCATACATTGATGACGCTGGCTTTTCTCTCCTCATCGGTCAAAAGACCGCGTTTAAACTGATTTTGAATACCGACAACTTCTTCTTCGGCGTCTGCCAAAAGCTGCGTCTTTTCTTTAGGTATCATGATATCCGAAACGGATATTGTGATTGCCCCCAGTGTTGAATAGTGGAAGCCTTGGCGTTTGATTATATCCAAAACTTCGCTGGTTTTTGTTGGGCCATGCTTTCTGAAACAAAAATCAACAATTTTACCCAACTGCTTTTTATCCACCACGGTGTCAATCTCCAACGCAAACGCATTGGCTGGATCTTCTCTATCAATGATGCCCAAATCCTGCGGGATGGCCTGATTAAACAGGACACGACCCGTTGTCGTATGAAGTATCTCAGATTTTTCAACGCCATCTACCATTTTGGTAAAGCGAATGTGTACTTCCGACTGCAGCTCAACGTTCCCGGTCTGATAAGCCATAATCGCTTCTTCAGGTGTCGAGAAATAGCTGCCTTCGCCTTTTGCGCCTTTGCGCATTAAAGTCATATAATAGGACCCCAGCACCATGTCCTGCGTAGGACTTACGACTGGTTTACCGTCCTGTGGTTTTAAGATGTTATTGGCCGCCAGCATCAAGAAACGACACTCGGCTTGTGCTTCCACACCCAAGGGAACATGCACAGCCATCTGGTCACCGTCAAAGTCAGCGTTATACGCTGTACAAACCAACGGATGGATTTTAAGCGCTTTACCTTCCACCAAAATGGGCTGGAATGCCTGAATGCCCAAGCGGTGAAGCGTTGGGGCACGGTTAAGCAGCACTGGATGGTCTTTGATAACCTCCTCCAATACGTCCCAAACTTCGTTGCTAACTTTTTCGGTCATTCTCTTGGCCGATTTAATATTGTGCGCGTATCCGTCTGCCACCAATTTTTTCATAACAAAGGGCTTGAAGAGCTCTAAGGCCATGTCTTTTGGCAAACCGCATTGGTACATCTTAAGCTCAGGGCCAACCACGATAACCGAACGGCCTGAGTAGTCAACACGTTTACCCAAAAGGTTCTGACGGAAACGTCCTTGTTTACCGCGAAGCATATCCGAAAGCGAACGTAACGGCCGATTGCCCGGTCCGGTAACGGGGCGACCACGTCGACCATTGTCGATAAGTGCGTCCACCGCTTCCTGCAACATGCGTTTTTCGTTTCTAACAATAATATCAGGTGCACGCAACTGTAACAATCGGTTCAATCGATTATTCCGGTTAATCACACGCCGGTAAAGGTCATTAAGGTCGGAAGTTGCAAATCTACCGCCGTCCAGCTGCACCATGGGACGAAGCTCTGGGGGTATCACAGGTACAACATCCAATATAATATCTTCAGGACGATTATCCGAGTTTCTGAATGCCTCGATGACTTCCAGGCGTTTGACCGCACGAATACGTTTTTGTCCCGAAGTGGATTTCAGCTCGCCGCGTAAAAACACAGCTTCTTCGTCCAGATTGATTTTCTTTAAAATCTTTTTAATCGCTTCGGCGCCCATGCCTGCATTAAAAGCATCCTCGCCAAGCTTATCCTGATAATCGCGATATTCACGATCGGTTAGAAGCTGCTTGTACTCCAGCCCAGATTCTTTAGGATCGGTCACGATAAATGACGCAAAATACAGTACCTTTTCCAAAGACCTCGGGGACATGTCAAGCAAAAGTCCCATCCGGCTGGGGATACCTTTAAAATACCAAATATGTGATACTGGGGCCGCCAACTCAATGTGGCCCATCCGCTCACGACGCACCTTGGCTCGGGTGACTTCCACACCACACTTTTCACAGACAATACCCTTATAGCGAATGCGTTTATAGCGTCCGCAATGGCATTCCCAGTCCTTAGAAGGTCCAAAAATACGTTCGCAGAACAAACCGTCTTTTTCCGGTTTAAGTGTCCGGTAGTTGATGGTTTCTGGTTTTTTCACTTCGCCTCTAGACCATTGCCTAATCTTCTCACCGGAAGCCAAGCCTATTTGTAGAGAATCAAAATTATTCAGTTCAAACAATGGAATACCTCTTCCTTTATATAAAAATTTATCTACTTTATTAATGTTCGCAAAATCTGACTACAGCTTTTCGTCGTCGATCATCTCTTTCGCATGCTTGATAATCTCTTCGCCACCGTCGCCGTCAATCTCGTCGATATCCATATCCAGCTCCTCAAAGGTGATGTCGCCAAAGTCGTCCAGATCAACATTGCTGTCGTTTTCATCAGACTCGGTATCATCAGCCTCAGCAGCCTCGGCTCCGGCTTCACTTACCACCGGGATGCTTTCTTCGCCGGTCAAGTCAATATCCAAGACCAGTTCGTCCTCTTCTTCGTTTTCTTTAAGTGCAATTTCCTCATGTGCTTCGCCGAGTACTTTCACATCCAAGGCCAAAGATTGGAATTCCTTGATGAGCACTTTGAAGGATTCCGGGATACCCGGTTCTGGGATATTCTCTCCCTTGACAATCGCTTCATAGGTCTTCACACGACCCACCACGTCATCAGACTTAACCGTCAAGATTTCCTGCAAAGTATGCGCGGCGCCATAGGCTTCCAGCGCCCAAACTTCCATCTCACCAAAGCGCTGTCCGCCGAACTGCGCTTTTCCGCCCAGCGGCTGCTGGGTTACGAGCGAGTACGGGCCAGTGGAACGTGCATGAATCTTATCGTCCACCAAATGATGCAGCTTCAATATATACATGTAGCCGACCGTTACCCTGTTTTCAAAAGGTTCACCGCTCCGTCCATCATATAATGTTATTTTTCCATCTTCGTTCATGCCCTGTTCTCTGAACATGTCTTCAATGTCAGTTTCGGTCGCCCCGTCAAAAACAGGGGTCGCAATCTTCCATCCATTCTGTTTGGCTAGGAAACCTAAATGCACTTCTAAGACCTGCCCAATATTCATACGAGAAGGAACGCCCAAGGGGTTTAAGACAATATCAAGCGGGGTACCATCCGGCATAAACGGCATATCTTCCTGCGGTAGAATCCGCGAGATAACACCCTTATTACCGTGGCGTCCAGCCATTTTATCGCCAACTTGAATCTTTCTTTTCTGTGCCATATATACACGCACAAGTCGGTTGACGCCCGCAGGCAGTTCGTCCTTATTGGCTCGGGTAAATTCTTTGACATCCACAACGATGCCGCCCTCACCATGCGGTACACGCAATGAGGTGTCCCGTACCTCTCTGGCTTTTTCACCAAAGATAGCACGCAACAAGCGCTCTTCTGCGGTCAGTTCGGTTTCACCTTTCGGTGTTACTTTACCCACCAAAATATCGCCCGATTTCACTTCTGCCCCAATACGGATAATGCCGTACTCATCCAGATTGGCCAGCGTTTCTTCGCTGACGTTGGGTACTTCGCGGGTGATTTCTTCAGGACCCAGCTTGGTGTCCCGCGCTTCGCTTTCAAACTCTTCTATATGTATAGATGTAAATACATCATCTTTTACCAAACGCTCATTGAGCAAAATCGCGTCTTCGTAATTGTAACCTTCCCAGGTCATAAACCCAACCAGCACGTTTTGACCCAACGCCAGTTCACCTTTGTCGGTGGCTGGGCCGTCGGCCAGCACATCGCCAGCCTTAACCTTCTCGCCTTCCTGAACAATCGGCGTTTGCGTAAAGCAAGTGCCTTGATTGGACCGCGAGAACTTAATGAGTTTATATACCGTTTCTTTACCGCCTTTTTCGGCGACGGTTACGCTATCGGCTGCCACGCGTTTGATCACGCCATCCGCTTTGGCCAATACCACCACGCCCGAGTCCACGGCCGCTTTATACTCCATCCCCGTCGCAACAATCGGTGAATCGGGAATCAAGAGTGGCACCGCCTGACGCTGCATGTTAGATCCCATCAGCGCACGGTTAGCATCATCGTTTTCCAAGAAAGGAATCATGGCCGTGGCCACCGAGACCACCTGCTTGGGCGAAACGTCCATCAGATCGATATCCTGCGCCGACACTTCCACGATATGCTCACGCACACGGCTCATTACGCGTTCGTGAACAAACTTTCCGTTGCCGTCCACCGGCTCGTTGGCCTGTGCTACAACAAATCTATCTTCATCGTCGGCCGTCAGATATACAATCTCCTCGGTCACGATGCCTTTTTTCTTATTAATCACGCGATATGGGCTTTCGATAAAGCCATATTGGTTAATCCGCGCATAAGTCGCCAAAGAACCAATCAGACCGATGTTCGGGCCTTCCGGCGTTTCAATCGGGCACATCCGGCCATAGTGACTATGGTGGACGTCACGCACGTCAAAGCTGGCGCGTTCTCGGTTAAGACCGCCAGGTCCCAATGCAGAAAGTCTTCTCTTATGGGTCAACTCGGCCAACGGATTGGTTTGGTCCATAAACTGTGAAAGCTGAGATGAACCAAAGAATTCCTTAATCGCCGCCGTCACCGGACGGATATTAATCAGGATAGAAGGCGTTGCCAAATCCATGTCCTGTATGGACATACGCTCGCGGATGACTCTTTCCAAGCGGGAAAGACCGACACGCAACTGATTCTGCAAAAGCTCGCCCACCGAACGCAAACGACGATTACCCAGATGGTCAATGTCGTCCGTGATGCCGATGCCGAACTTTAATCCCATATGATAACTCATCGAAGCGACGATATCGTCCACCACGATGTGCTTGGGTATCAGTTTGGTGATGTTATCCTTAAGGCTTTCTTTCAGCGCTTTCTCATCCTTGCCTGCTTCATCCAATAAAGCTTTCAAGGTTGGGTGATGCACTTTTTCGTTGATGCCAACTTCGGTAGGATCAAACTTTAAAAACTCGGAAGCATCGACAAAGTTGTTGCCCAAGATGCGTACCGTTTTTTCGCCAACGGTGACGTCCACGCTGTTAATACCTGCGTTCTCAATCGCCTTGGCGGTTTCGCCGATAATCTTCTCACCCGCTTCCACCAGCACCTCACCCGTGATTTCACTAACAATGGTGTTCGCTGCAATCTGGTTTTTAATGCGCAGTGCAATGGAGAGCTTTTTATTAAACTTATAGCGACCCACTCTGGCCAAATCGTATCTTTTTGGATCAAAGAAGATGGAACTGATCAACTGCTTGGCCGATTCCACCGTGGGTGGCTCACCCGGACGCAGGCGTTTATATAGCTCAATCAAGCCTTCATCCGCAGTTCTGGTGTTTGTATCCTTCTTTAAAGTCGCTTCAAAGTATTCGTCTTCGCCAAACAGATCCAAAATCTCTTGGTTTGTTCCAATGCCAAGTGCACGCATCAAAACAGTCACTGGCAATTTTCTTGTACGGTCTACCCGTACCCAGTAACAGTCATTAGAATCGGTTTCGTATTCCAGCCACGCTCCGCGGTTCGGTATCACCGTCGCGCTGTAAAGCGGCTTTCCTGCCCGGTCAATGCTCTCCGAGTAATAAACGCCTGGGCTTCTAACAAGCTGACTGACGATGACACGCTCGGCGCCATTGATGATAAACGTGCCTTTTTCGGTCATCAGCGGAAAATCACCCATGAAGACTTCTTGCTCTTTCATCTCGCCCGTCTCTTTGTTGATGAGTCGAACAGCGACTTTAAGCGGAGCTGCGAAGTTTACATCGCGCTCCTTACACTCTTCCACGTCATACTTTGGCGTGTCTTCAATATAGTAATCTACAAATTCCAGGATTAAATTTTCAGAGTAGTCTGTGATAGGGGAGATATCATCTAGAACTTCTTTAAGACCCTTTTCTAAAAACCGTTTATACGAATTCTTCTGAACTTCAATCAAGTCGGGCATCTGCAGCACTTCTTCGATGGATGAAAAACTCTGCCTTCTGCTTTTGCCGTTCCAAATCTCGTGCGCCATATGATATATCACTCCTATATATAATGAAATTTTTTATCTCACGCCGAAATCCCGCCAATGTTGCCGAAATATCCGTGCGTTTTCTTCTTTGTAAAAATACTTGAAATTTCTTTTTAAATACGTTATAGTATCGGCATAAAGGGACTGTTTTGATTCAATCGGACTCTTTTCCCTGTCTAAAAAAACGTTTAAAATGGCGAAAGTCAGGTCGAAAAGATAGCGACAAAAAGCCAGTATATTCCATGCTAATACAACTAATAATTTTATATTATTATTATCCACCTGTCAACAGGTGTTTTTCTTTTTCCGGCACATTTTAAGATGTTTTTCTCTTTACGGCACAAAAACAGACAAAATGCAAAAACAGACGGGGTTTTCCGCCTGTTTATAAGCTAATCTTAAGTTTATGCGATCTTCGCAAAAATCATGCGACCCGCCGAAGTTTGCAACACGCTGGTCACCGTGACTTTAAACGTCTTGCCCACTTTCCCTTTGGCGTCTTCCACAACAATCATTGTCCCATCGTCCAGATAAGCAATGCCTTGCGTGGGTTCTTTGCCATCTTTAATAATGGTGACCGTCATCGCCTCGCCAGGAAGCGCTATCGGCTTCACCGCATTCGCAAGGTCGTTGATATTGATCACGCCCACGCTCTGCACGGTGGCCACTTTATTCAAATTGAAATCATTGGTCACAATCTTGCCGCCAGTATCCTTGGCCAATTTTAATAACTTAGAATCCACTTCCAAACTGTCGTCATAATCAGTCTGATTGATAATGACATCCATCTCCAATTCCTTTTGGATCATGTTGAGCACATCCAGCCCGCGTCTACCCCGACTGCGCTTTAAGTCATCAGCCGAATCGGCGATATGCCGAAGCTCTACCAGAACAAACTCAGGAATCACCAACGTTCCATCAATAATCCCGGTTTTGCAAATGTCATAGATACGGCCATCGATGATAACACTGGTGTCTAAAATCAGCGGCCTTCCACCCTTACTCTTGGTCTTTCCGTCTTCAAACAAATTCCCCAATGAAATTTCACTTTTTCGGTTAACCGCAATACGGATGCCCAAAATAGAAAAAGTGACATAGATGAGTGCATTGATGGTAAACGCCAACCAAGAAGTAGGCGAGTACTTAATAAGCCCACTTAACAGATAAGAAATTAATAGCCCCACAATCAGTCCGATAACACCAGGGATAATTTCGCTCATTGAAATGCTGGACAATTTCTTTTCAATGTTTTTGACCAGCCGCGTGAACCCATTGATAATAAACGGTGCGATAATGAAAAAAATAATTCCGAATACGAGCGCTGCGATCACGTAGACCAACGGGTTAATCCAGTCTTGATAGTTGCCCGGCAGATAGTACGGCCGTTCGTTAAAGAAACGCATCACCGCCGCCCATATACCGATGCCCGCAGCCATACCTAGCGCCATGATAAACAGCCGCGCGATTTTTTTAATCATACTTCCCCCTCCTCTTATGTATTCTATATATATATGAAAAAGTTGTTTGTTTGAAAATAGGCGAGCTTTCACCCGCCATTTTTTTAATATTTAATATCCTAGACTTTCGGTCTTTAAGACACCATGTCCGTAATCTTTTTTTCCAGATCCTCGGCCTCAACACCGCTGACGACCGAAAGTTCGCTGACCAGAATCTGCATCGCAGTGAGTAGCATCTTCTTCTCGCCGCTGGACAAGCCTTTACGCTTTTCGCGTAATACCAATGTTTTCACGACTTCAGCCGTTTCAAAAACATCCCCTGTCTTTATTTTTTCCATATTCTCACGATAGCGACGATTCCAGTTGGTGGAGTCTTCCACTTCAATTTCCCCGGTAAAGCTTTTCATCACTTTTTCATACTCGGATTTTGATATCACCTTACGAAGGCCCGACATATCAACTTTATCTACCGGAACCATAACTTTCATTCCGCCCACAGAGAATTTTAATACATAGTAGGATTTTGTTTCATTTAAAATGTGCCGTTCTTCGATTTTGTCAATCACCCCGGCACCGTGCATTGGGTAAACTACTTTGTCTCCGATATTATACATTGTGTAAACCTTCTCTCTTTTTACAATGATAAAGCAAATGCACGATTTTGTCAAACAAAGTCCGCACCATTATAAATGTGATTATGTCAATTAAATGTTTACAATATTATATAAAAAACATGCCGCTTACCCCCACTTTTCACCCCATAATCTGTAGACCTCATTTTATAAATATGCTATGATAAACGGGCAATTGACGTTTTGAATTTGGAGGTAATAACTTTATGAATAGATTGACTATTGTCATTTTGGCCGCCGGACAAGGCACACGGATGAAATCCGATCTGCCAAAGCCATTACACCGCGCTGCGGGCAAGCCCTTATGTGAATGGGCCATGATGGCTTCTGCCCCACTGACCGACAAAAAACCGGTCTTGGTCGTAGGCAACGGCGAAGAAAAAGTACGGGCGCATTTTGGCGAACGCGTGGAATATGCGATACAATCCGAAAGAAAAGGCACCGGACATGCCGCTTTGATGGCCAAGCCCTTTTTTAAGGACAGCCAAGGCCTTGTGATGCTCATCGCCGGCGATATGCCGCTTTTGACCCCAGAAACACTGAAAAAAGTCTATGATGCCGCCAACCGCGACGATGTGGTCGGCGCGCTTTTGTGTGCCAAGGTGGATGACCCGACCAGCTATGGGCGTCTGGTCACCAACTATGAAGGCTATGCATCCAAGATTGTGGAAGAAAAAGATGCCAGCTCGGATATATTGAAAATCAACAAGGTGAATGCTTCGGTTTATTGTATCAAAGCGCAGCCTTTGCTGGAATCTTTAGAGAGCCTTAAAACCGATAATGCCCAAGGCGAGTATTACCTGACCGATATTGTTGAGATGTTGTCAGAAAAAGGCGAGCGCATCGTTCCCGTCATCACTGATGCCGCCGAATGTATCGGCGTGAATGACCGAAAACAGCTCAATGATGTTTCTAAAATACTGTATGATCGCAAGTGCGAACAGCTGATGCAAGACGGTGTTACACTGATTAACCCCGAAAGCACTTTTGTTTGCTGGGACGCCAAGATAGAAAACGACGTGACCCTTTATCCAAACGTGCTGATTCAAGGCCCGTCGCTGATTAAAAAAGGCGCGACCATCTTCCCGAACTGCCGCATTATCAACAGCGAGATTCGCGAAGGTGCCACCGTGGAGCAGTCGGTGGTGATTGACGCTGTGGTGGGCGAAAATACCACCGTTGGTCCGTTTGCTTATTTACGCCCCGGCTCAAAGATCGGCACAGGATGCCGCATCGGCGATTTTGTTGAAGTGAAGAATAGCGAGATTGGTGACGGCTCCAAGGTGTCGCATCTTACCTATATCGGCGATGCCGACGTCGGCAAAAATACCAACGTAGGTTGCGGCGTGGTCTTTGTCAATTATAATGGCAAGGAAAAATTCAAAACCACAGTAGGCGATAATTGCTTTATCGGCTGCAACACCAACCTGATTGCGCCGGTTTCGCTGGGCAATGGCGTTTATACCGCTGCTGGTTCCACCATCACCGATGATGTGCCGGACGATTCGCTGGCGATCGCAAGATCCAAACAAACTGTCAAAAAAGGCTGGAAGAAATATCGCAAAGACCAGCCTTAATATAAATTTTATATGTGTTTTTATTCACCCAAGAAAGGTAAGAAATGATTAGAAGAGGAACGGATATCAAGATTTTCACGGGCAACTCCAACCCTGCGTTGGCGAAGGCCATTGCCGATGCCCTGCTTT
Source organism: Eubacteriales bacterium (assembly GCA_040883365.1). Taxonomy (GTDB): domain Bacteria; phylum Bacillota; class Clostridia; order Christensenellales; family CALMFG01; genus CALMFG01. Next base: position 547 of record JBFLKV010000096.1, on the reverse strand, counting down.
TGCCTCTGGGCAAATCCAAAGTTTCCAAGTTCTCAGACGGTGAGACTTGTATCAGCATCGGCGAAACCGTCCGCGGGTCGGATGTGTTTGTCGTACAGTCCATCTCGGACCCTTGCAACGATCACTTAATGGAACTGTTGATTATGATTGATGCGTTTAAGCGGGCTTCGGCTGGACGCATCACTGCGGTCATCCCGTATTATGGCTATGCCAGACAGGACAGAAAAGTACAGGCCAGAGACCCGATCACAGCCAAATTGGTGGCCGATTTGATTACCACTGCGGGTGCCGATCGTGTATTGACGATGGACTTACATGCCGCACAGATTCAAGGATTTTTCAACATCCCAGTGGACCACTTACTCGGCATCCCCGTGTTAGCTGCTCACTATTTAAAGAATGATTATGTACAAGATGACGTGATTGTGGTGTCCCCGGACTTAGGCTCGGTCACCCGAACCCGTAACTTTGCGCGTAAACTCGGGGTGCCGCTTGGCATCATCGACAAACGACGCCCAAAACCCAACTCGGCTGAAATCATGAATGT
>JBFLKV010000095.1:0-5173 GCA_040883365.1 Eubacteriales bacterium | reverse complement strand
TTTTTTGGTCAACACCTATCTTTGCCATGATGAGGCGAGAAAAGAAACGGTCATTATCGACCCGGGCGGTTCATACCGAAAAATAAAAGATGTGGTGGATGAGTATGGTCTGGTGCCCAAAGCGGTTTTGCTGACACATGGACATTTTGATCATATCGGTGCACTGGAGCAAGTGAGAGCCGACTTTGACGTGACGGTTTATATCCATGTGGATGATGCCGATATGCTGACCGACAGCAAAAAGAATTTATCGGCTTATCTGTTTTCAAAACAGATCGTTTGCTCGCCAACGGATGAAATGCTGCAAGACGGACAAAAGCTGGCACTGTATGACATGAACTTTGAGGTGTTGTCAACGCCGGGGCATTCGCCGGGCTCGGTGGTTTATCTATGCAAAGGCCTGACGTTTACCGGTGATACCTTGTTCTATCGCTCAATCGGCAGAACGGACTTTTACGGTTGCGATGCGGCCGCGATGAACGCTTCGTTGGCTAAGTTGAAACAAGCGATTCCAAAGGAAGACCAACTGTTCCCAGGGCATGGACAGGAAACAACTATGGCCGAGGAACTAAAAAACAATATGTACTTAAATCAATAGATAAAGAGGACGAATATTTGGGAAGATTGACCATAGCACTGGATGGGCCTGCGGGTTCGGGGAAATCCAGCGCGGCAAAACAGATTGCACAAAACTTAGGGATTCTCTATCTGGACACGGGCGCGATGTATCGTGCGGTGGGGTATTGGATGCTAAAACAGGGTATCGATCCGTTGGACAGAGAACGGGTTGAAAGTGAAATGGAAGCAGTGGATGTTTTAATCCGTTTTGTTGATGGTCACCAACAGGTTTGGGTGAATGGCGAAGACGTGACGGGTAAAATCCGCAACCCAGAGATATCCAAAGCGGCATCTGACGTTTCGGCGCACCCGGTGGTTCGGATGGCTATGGTGGAACTGCAGCGCAAAACAAGCTGTGAGTATGATATGATTTTGGACGGACGGGATATCGGCACTTTTGTTTTGCCGGATGCTAAATATAAATTCTTTTTGGTCGCTTCCTGCGATGAACGTGCCAGAAGACGGCATAAAGAATTGGCCGAAAAAGGGATTGAGAAACCACTAGAAACCATCAAGAGGGAAATTGAGCAACGGGATTATAACGATTCGCACCGTGCATTGGCGCCACTGAAACAGGCAGAAGACGCCATCCTAATCGATTCTACATCCATGACCATTGACGAAGTCGTGGATACGATTATAAAAAAAGTCAAAGGGGAACAATCATGAATGCATTATATTGGGTATCCAAACACATAGCATCATTTATCAACCACTGTGTGTTTTTTATAAAAGTCATTGGCAAAGAAAACACAGATAATCTAGGCCGCGTGATGATCGTGAGCAATCATGTGTCTTGGTATGATCCCGTGATGATGGGCGGTATATTTAAACGCAAAATTCATTATATGGCCAAAGCGGAGCTTTTTAAAACCAAGCCAGTCAAATACTTTCTATCGCGCATGGGAGCTTTCCCTGTCAAGCGTGGTGCGGGAGATTATGGCGCTTTGAAAAAATCGTTTGAGATTTTAAAAGCGGATAAGTGCTTTGGGATTTTCCCGGAGGGCACACGTTTTGAGGAAGGAAAGATGGGCGATTTTCAGCGTGGCGCAGCGGCTATTGCGCTGAAGATGGATGCTAAAATCATTCCGGTTTATACTAAGGGTACGTTTAAACCTTTCCGACAGATGAAAGTAATTGTGGGTAAAGCCTTTTCCTTGAAAGATCGGGTTAATCCTAAGGATAAGAATGCGATTGATGAAGGAACAAAAATATTAAAAGATGCATTACTGCAATTAAAGCAGGAATTGGTTTAGAGGAAAAAGGAGAAGCATTTTGCAAGTGATTGTAGCCAAACAAGCCGGCTTTTGTTTTGGGGTCAAGCGCGCGGTAGACGCCGTTTACCAGAACATCGAAAAGTATGAGCATGTCTATACATACGGTCCGCTTATTCATAACGAAGCGGTGGTGCAACGTTTAAAAGAAGCAGGTGCACCCTATATTGATAGTCTTGATGAGATCACTGAGACAAAAGGTGTGGCGGTCATCGTACGCTCTCATGGCGTGGCGCCAGAGATGCTGAAAGCCATTCAAGATAAAGGCTTTGATATCATCGATGCCACATGCCCGTTCGTGACGCGGATTCAACAAAAAGCATATGCCGCCAGCGAAGAAGGACGTCATGTGATTATCGTGGGCAAAGCGGACCATCCGGAAGTGATGGGGATTAAAGGATGGGCAAACGGTCAGGCCTTTGCAGTGGATAGTGTGGCGGGGGTTGAGCAGTTGCCTGCGCTGGAAAGACCGTTGGTTGTGGCACAAACCACCATCGAATCAGCGATGTGGGAACAAGTGACGGAAGAGATAAAAGAACACTATTCGGACGCTGAGTTTTTTATGAGTATTTGCGAAACCACTCGGTTAAGACAGGCCGAGGCGGCAGAATTGGCGCAAAAGGCAGACCATATTTTGGTAGTCGGGGGCAAAAGAAGCTCTAATACCCAGAAACTCTATAATATTTGTTCAAAATATTGTAAAAGCGTACAGTTAATTGAGGAATCTAACGAAGTATCTCTTGAAAAAATAAAACTTGATGATATAATAGGAGTTGTCGCTGGTGCTTCAACACCCGACTGGATGATTATGGAGGTAGAAAAAAGGATGAGTGAAGTGGAAAAAACGCCAATTGCAGCCGAAGAAACGGTTGCAGGCGCTGAGGAGAGCGTCTTAGGCGTTGAACAGACGGAAGAAGTTTCCGAGGCTGAAAAGGAAGTGAAAACTAGCCAAGAGGAAACGGTCTCCGCTGTGACAGATGAGGAAGACTTTCTTAAGCAACTGAATGAAACGTTTAAAACAATCAGAAAAGGTCAGCTGATTACGGGAACGGTTGTACAGGTTACGGACGATGATGTTTCTTTAAACATCGCCTATAAATCTGACGGCTTGATTCCAAGAAACGAGCTGCCGATTGAAGCGGGACAATCCGCCAAAGACGTATACCACGTTGGTGATGAGATTGAAGCCCAGGTTCTTAGCATGAACGATGGCGAAGGCAGAGTTAAGCTGAGCTTGAAACGCATGCAGGATAGAATCAAATGGCAAGAATTTTTGGACGCGCACGAAGAGGACAAAGAGTACGACGCCAAGATTTTTAAAGCTGTTAAGGGTGGCGTGATTGCGAAAGTCAATGGATACGAAGCATTTATTCCGGTATCGCACTTATCTTTGAAATACGTTGAAGATGTAAAAGAGTTTGTCGGACAAGATGTAAAGGTCAATATCATCGATATTAACAGAGACAAGAGAAGACTTGTCGCATCTTTGAAGAACTTATTGATAAAAGAAGCCAAGCAGAAAAAAGTCGAAATGATTGAAAGCCTTGAGAAAAACCAGAAGATTGCTGGTAAGGTTAAAAAATTGACCGATTTTGGTGCTTTTGTGGATGTCGGTGGCGTGGATGGATTATTGCACGTAGCAGATATCTCTTGGAACAAAGTAAAACATCCTTCTGACGTTTTGGAAGAAGGTCAGGAATTGGAAGTGGTTGTTCTTAACACTGATCCTAAGCGCAAGAGAATTTCGCTTGGATTAAAACAGCTGCAACCTAAGCCTTGGGATTTGGCCGCAGAGAAATACTTGGTGGGTTCCACCATCAAAGGCAAAGTGGTCAGAATCACTGACTTTGGCGCATTTGTTTCGCTGGAGCCGGGGATTGATGGTTTGGTTCATATTTCACAGGTGTCTAACAGACGTGTTGAACGCGTTGAAGACGAGCTGAAACTCGGTCAAGAGATTGAGGCAAAAGTGATGGATGTCAAACCGACCGAACGCAAGATTTCGCTTTCTATTCGGGAACTTATGGAACCCGAAGAGCGTGAAGTTAAACCCAAGCGTGAGAGAGCTGAACGTGTGGTTATACCGCCAGTTCAGGAAGCAACCGTTACCTTGGCGGATTTCTTCCCCAAGGAAGACGAATAAATTTGTTATTTTGACCGGGCGGCCTTTGGTCGTTTCGGCAGAATATATTAAGACCCCCTTTACTTTAGCCGTGTTGTTTTTACACGGCTCTTTTTTTAGAAATAAAATGACAGTTTTTACTCAAGAGGCCAGGAAGTGCTAAAAGCAATTTTCAAAAACAGAATCACGGATTTTAGACCCATTTTTTTCATCGCTATTTATCTAGCATTAGGGATACTGTGCGGCTATGCGATGGAAACGAGCAAGACCGCAGCTTATGCCTACAGCGGTGTTGCTCTTGTTTTGGTGATTACTGATGGCCTTAAAAACAAAAAACTTGCGGTTTTGCTTCTGTACCTGATGAGCTTTGCCGCAGGACTGATTTTAATAAGTCTAGAAACAAGCACACAGCCTCTCCCGGCAACCGAGACTCAAGTGACGGGGCGCGTGACGGATGTGACGCACTACGACACCCGCTCATACTATATTTTAGACAAGTGGGACTTTACCAGTGATGGTCAAACAGTATCCCCGAATAAAGACATCCGTTTTGCCACCGAAGACAGAAGCCTTGTTCCCGGTGATGTGGTCACTTTTACAGCCAAAATAGAACTCCCCGATGAAAAACGAAATATCGGCGGGTTTGATGAACGGATGTATTTGCTCGGCAAAGGCATTGGCTATACCGCAAAAGGGACGGTGGAGAGTGTCGCGGTGCTGGGGCATGAAAACAGCCCAGCTAGTTTCTTTTATCATATTAGCAATTATTTAAAGCAAACCATTGATGACATTTTCCCCAAGCGGTCGGCGGGTATCGCCAAAGGATTAATCCTTGGCGATAAATCTGACATTTTAGAGGCCGATTACGATGTATTTAAGCGTGGAGGTACCGCCAGCATTTTGGCGGTGTCCGGCTTGCATTTCGGCATTCTTTCGATGTTCATCTTTTGGGTCATAAGTTTGGCAGGTGTAGCACGAAAGCCGGCCAACATTATAACGACCCTATTCATGATTCTATACGCAGGTATTGTAGGTTTTTCGGTGTCCGCCACACGTGCGCTTATTATGGGTCTGGCTGTGGTCTTTGCAAACCTTTTGGGCAAGCAAAAGGACTACCTTTCTTTCCTTTCGGCAGCTTTCGTGATTTCACTGATCATCT
>JBFLKV010000094.1:0-6996 GCA_040883365.1 Eubacteriales bacterium | reverse complement strand
TGAATGCAGGCCGGTTTTGCCAAAAGGCATGATGGAGAAAAACGGACCGTCCATCACGGTGATACCGATATCTTTTAGTTTTTCTGAAACCTCACACAGGATGATTTCGCAGAGTTCATATTTGATCTTAAAGGGCGGATAGCCCAACAGTGCGGATACTTGATTGGTGCTGGCATAGGTGGCGTTTAGAAGATAGGGGGTCTCATAGGTTTTGTCGCTTACGGACACCACAAACTTTCCGCCTTTTTCTTCGATTTTTTCAATCCTTGCGTCATATATGATATTGACGTTTTTAAGCTGTTTAATGGCATTCAAAAAGTATTTTTTTAGCATCATCGCGTCATAGGTATACTCTGTGGTTCTAAACGTGCCACTACACAGCCCGGGCTGAAAGTACTCGTTTGGGTCCTGTACGCTACAGTCAATGCCCGTATCGCTACAGAACTTTTTAAACTGATCGGCCGATGTCCAAGAGAAGTTGGCCGATATCGCATAGATTTTTTCAAAAGCACGATGGATGCAAAAATCGTAATCCTGACTGAAACGCTCAAAGTAACCAGCCGATTTTTTGGCGGTGGAATAGGAGCGGGGATAGTGATAGCCCATATGAACGCGGGCTTGGTTGATATACGTCGCCCGAGTAAATGCCGTATCGTCATATTCCAGCACCAGGACGCTTTCGCCCTTTTGCCCGCATTTTTCAGCGGCATACAGGCCATACAGCCCTGCGCCGATGATGATTTTGTCGTAGACCATCGTTTATTCAAAAACTCATTTCCTATACTTTAAAACCAATTATATCAGTTTTGGTGTTTTTCGTCATCCGAAAATTATCGATCGCTCTTTTGAGGCCGCTCTTGTAGATTGACTAAAACTAGACAAGCATATTATAATGACAACAATAAAATTAGAAAACGTGCTGCGGCGCGGTTGGGGGAGCAATTAGATACTGATGAAAGTTTTTAACACACAAACCAAACAAAAAGAAGAGCTAAAACCGGTCGAAGAGGGAAAGATACGGCTGTATGCCTGCGGACCGACCGTCTATAACTATATCCATATCGGCAATGCAAGACCGCTGATTACCTTTGATACTTTGCGGCGGTATTTGGAGTATCGGGGTTATGATGTCAATTTTGTTCAGAATTTTACCGATATTGATGACAAGATGATTCAAAATGCCAATCTGGACGGGACGACCGTGAAGGACTTGGCAGAAAAATATATCGCTGAGTATTATAACGATGCGAAAAGCCTCAACGTTAAAGCGGCAACGCATCATCCCAAAGCGACCGAGCATATGGATGATATTATCGCGTTGATTCAAAAATTAATCGATAAGGGGTTGGCATATGCTGCAAACGGCGATGTTTACTACAACACCAAAGCGTTTAAGGATTACGGAAAACTAAGCGGACAATCCATTGACGATTTAGAGTCGGGTGCTCGGATTGAAGTGAATGAGGAAAAACAAAACCCGATTGACTTTGCACTGTGGAAAGCCAAAAAGGAAGGCGAGCCGGCATGGGAAAGCCCATGGGGTGAAGGCCGCCCGGGCTGGCACATTGAGTGCTCGGCCATGAGCATGAAGTATTTGGGCGAGACCATCGACATTCACGGCGGCGGTCAGGACCTTATCTTTCCGCATCACGAAAATGAGGTGGCGCAGAGCGAAGGCGCAACCGGACAAGAATTCTGCCATTACTGGATGCACAACGGCTATATCAACGTGGATAACAAAAAGATGAGCAAAAGCCTTGGCAACTTCTTTACTGTACGGGATATTTTGGCGAAATACGACGGGATTGTGGTCCGTTTCTTTATGCTGAGCGCGCATTACAGAAGCCCGGTCAATTTTTCGGATGGACTCTTAGAGCAAGCAAAATCCGCATTGGAGCGCATCAAGAATTTCAAAGAGAACTTAAACTTTATTATTGAGACAGATAAGGCCGTTGCTGATATGGGCGTGGCCGAGCTGAATAAGACCTATTCTAAAAAATTCAATGATGCCATGGATGATGATTTAAACACGGCGGATGCAATCGGCGTGATATTTGAGTATATTAAAGAAATCAACGTGAAGTTTGAAAACGGTGCGAATGCCAATGAGGCCAAGCTGTCGCTAGAACTTATCGATACGTTGCTGGATGTTTTGGGTTTAATCGTCAAAGGAACGGATGAAATCCCTGAGGAGATATTGAAACTGGTGGAAGAAAGAAAAACCGCCAGAGCCGAGAAGAACTGGGCGAAAGCGGACGAGATTCGTGATCAATTGACCGAAAAGGGCTATGAAGTGAAAGACACGCCCGACGGTGCGAAAATTAGCAAACTATAGAGAGGCGAATATATGAATAGAAATAGTGGATTTAGTAAACTGGTCGCTGCCATCGGTTCGGTGGCACTCCTATTGTGGCTGATGGTCTCGCTGGTGTTGGGTATGGGCTTAAGTAAACCCATATACGGTGTTTTTCAGGAGCAGCTTGGGGTTGCGGACAGTATTGGTATATCACAGAGTGAACTTGATAATGTGACCGATGTATTTGTCGATTATACGCGCGACGTGCGGGACGACTTGGATGTGACTGTTGCCATTGACGGAGAAGAAACGCAGATGTTTAACGAACGCGAAACCAGCCATATGGTGGATGTGAAAAATCTGTTTTTGGCAGGGGTTCAAATCGCCTTCTTTTTGGGTGGGGTGGCGATTGTCGCTTTTACTGCGCTATTCTTTACCCATCAGCAAAAAACCATCTATCGCATGCATACCCGAGTATCGCTGGCGTTTTTGGTGGTGAGCGCGGCATTGGCCATCTACTTTGCCATCGATTTTAATGGGTTTTGGACAGCCGTGCATCATCTGTTGTTCACCAACGATTTGTGGCTGCTAAACCCACTCACTGACCGCATGATACTCATGTTCCCGCTGAATTTCTTCTTGACGCTTTCGGGGACGATTCTTGGGGTATTCTTGGCGCTGTTTATTGCGCTTTGGTTGTTTGCGGCCAATCGCGCCAAAGTGCTGGAAAAGGCTGAGGCATGAATATCCTAGGTATTGAAACGTCTTGCGATGAAACGGCCGCGGCCGTGGTACAGGACGGACGAAAGACCTTAAGTAGCGAGATTTATTCGCAAATTGATATACACCAAGCATACGGCGGTGTGGTGCCCGAAATTGCATCGCGCAATCACACCAAAAAACTGCCGATCATCGTCAAAACCGCGCTGGAAAACGCTAGCATGACGATGGCGGATATCGATGCGGTGGCGGTTACGGCAGGACCGGGACTGGTGGGGGCACTGCTTACCGGTGTGGCTTTTGCCAAAGGATTTGCCTACGCCAATGATAAACCGCTGTTTCAAGTCAATCATATCGAGGGGCATATCTCCTCTAACTTTTTGAGCCATGCGGATTTAACTCCGCCGATGATTTGCCTGATTGTTTCGGGTGGGCACTCTCATATCGTGAAGGTGACCGACTATGGTCAGTACACGTTGCTGGGCATGACACAAGACGATGCGGCAGGTGAGGCGTTTGATAAGGTGGCGCGGGTTTTGGGGCTTGCCTATCCCGGTGGGCCGAATTTGGAACGTCTGGCAAAGTCGGGCGATGCGAATGCATATGCGTTCCCCGTTGCATATCGAGGCGAAACGCATTTAAATTTTAGCTTTAGCGGGCTTAAAACTGCGGTGATAAATAAACTGCATCAGATGGACCAAAAAGGCGAAGATTATAACAAAGCGGATGTAGCGGCGTCTTTCCAGAAAAATGTGGTAACGGTCTTGGCGGACAACACGTTTGAAGCGGCAAAACGGGAGAAGATGGATGTCATCGCTTTGGCCGGCGGCGTTTCGGCCAACGGTGCGCTTAGGGCTGCTTTTGAAAAACGCGCCAAAGAAAATGGGTTTCGGCTATATATGCCGAAAATGGAATATTGCACAGATAACGCGGCAATGATTGCATCGGCGGCTTATTTTAGCCAAGATGTGGCGGACTTACGGCTGAATGCAAATCCTTCATTAAAACTTGATTTTGTATAAGGAAAGACCGAAAAGATGAGTGAAACCAGAGAAGTACAAAAAAGGATTTTTGCGCGCTATGCGCTTTTGGTGTTTGGCATACTTTTTGTAGTCATCGCCTCTATTATTATGGCCGTGACACAAAAACCAAAGGACCCGGGGTTAGCGTTAGCCAGCGCATCGCCAACTTTGGCGAGCACGGCAGCCACAGCCACCGAGCCAAGGCAGAACGGCGATGTCGAAGTATTGCCGACGCCCGAAGCCACGCTGATTATGCCCGAAAAGGAAACCGAAGAGAATTTTGGGAAGGTGACCATGTGGGAAGCGGAAGAGTATGCGGATATGATGGACGCCGCGGGCCCAACGCCCACGATAGTCAACACCGCACCGGTGGAACAGATCGATAAGCTGGTGGTGATCGACCCGGGTCATGGCGGATTTGACGGCGGCGCGGTGGGTTCCGTGACCGGTGTGCATGAGGATGACCTCAATCTGGCGGTGGCGATGTTCCTAAAGGAAACATTTGAGACCAACGGATATCAAGTGCTGATGACACGAAGTGACGAAAACGCGGTTGCCTCCACCAAACTGGATGATATGCACAAGCGTTATCAAATGATCGAGAATTCGGGTGCGGAGATTATCATCAGTATTCATATGAATTTCTATGTCGATCCTGATGTGATGGGTCCGCAAGTGTTTTGCTTGATCGGCTCAACGCGGGGTGAGATATTGGCGAATATGGTTTCTAATGAGATTGAGCGGCGCGTGGATCCTGAACGGATGCGCAGCGTGATGGCAGAGGACTACTATATTTTGCACGCGGGCAATGCGCCGAGTATTCTTGTGGAATGTGGGTTTCTTTCCAACGCAGAGGAAGAGGCGCTTTTGATGGACGAAGTGTATCAGATTAAACTGGCCAATGCCATCTTTGTGGCGGCGGATGATTATATGGACACCTACTAGGATTTGCGACAATAAGGATGCTAACGTCTTTTTTAGATAATCGCTCGATGGGGCGATTTTCCTTTGCGATATGGTATAATAAATGAGGTTGAGTTGAAAGCGAGAGATACGTGAAAAAGAATTGGATAATCATATCAGTTTTAACGGTATTGGTGATTCTGATCAGTACGGCTGTGTTCCGCTGGGAAGCGCGATATGGCGGACAGAACCCTATGGTCATCGAGAAGTCCAAAGCCACGATAAACAACGGCAGGGGCTTTGAGGTGCTGCGTGAGGGTGAAATCTACTTGACGGACGATGCCCATTTTTCGCATCTCTTAGATTTTTTTGAAGGGCACTATGGCGTACAACTGGCAGAGTTTGATGAGGAAAAGGTTGTGCTTAAAGGGGATCACGGGGAAATGCGTTTTTCCTTAACCGAGATTGAGTCCTTTGGGAAACGGTATTTTATTTGGGAGAGAGAGAATTGAAAAATTCCGATATCATATATTTAGACAACGCGGCCACCACACGGCCGATTGAAGCGCTGGAAAGCCTGATGGCCGAATATCGGCAAGGGCGTTGGTATAATCCCTCGGCGCTTTACAAGGGCAGTGCCGAGGCCGAGGCCGAGATGACCGAGGCAAGAAAAACATTGCTTTCGGCGGTTAACGGCTATAAAAGACAGGTGGTGTTCACCGCCTCGGGTACCGAGAGCAACAATATGGCGGTGCTGGATGCGGTTAAGCCAAGACGCGCGGGGCACTTTGTTTTTTCCGCTTTTGAACATTCGGCGGTTTTTGCCTGTGCCGGAAAACTGGCTGAAAGTGGACATTCCGTCACGTTTGTACCGCCCAACGCCCAAGGGATTGTATCGGCGGATGATATTGTTGACGCGCTGCGCGACGAAACGGTGCTGGTGAGCGTGATGCATGTCAACAACGAAACCGGGGCATTGAACGACATAGACAATATCGCGGCCAGAGCGAAAGCAGCCAATCCGAATGTGCGGTTTCACTCGGATGGCGTACAAGCCTTTTTGAAGGTGCCCTATAGTTTAAGCGATGCGGTGGACAGCTATGCGACCAGCGCACACAAAATCGGCGCACTGAAGGGCACAGGCGCACTTTTTATTAAGGATAACGACAGCTTAAAACCGCTGATCTATGGCGGTGCGCAGGAAAAGGGCATGCGTGCAGGCACCGAGAACACGTTTGGCATTGCGGCATTCAGCCGTGCGGTCGCGCACTTCCCTGAGGATGATGGGCATATTTTTAAGCTGCATGATCGGCTCTGCGAAGGGCTTTCTGGGCTGGAGGATATCGTCATCAATTCACCTTTAGACGATGGCCGTTTTTCGCCGTATATCGTCAATACGTCGGTCTTAGGGGTTCGGAGCGAAACACTTTTGCATGCGCTGGAAGCCAAAGGCATCTATATCGGCACGGGGTCGGCCTGCTCTTCCAAGAGCCGAACCAACCGTGTGCATGATGCATTGGCGCTCTCACCCGAGCGGGGTGAATCGGCAATCCGCATCAGTTTTTCGCATGAAAACACCATGCTGGATGTGGATAGACTACTGGAAGCCATCGCTACCGAAGCGCGGTTTTTGCGCATGTTTACACGAAGATAGGAAAGAGAATTTATGGAGCAATTGATTTTAGTCCGCTATGCGGAGATACATTTAAAGGGCTTAAACCGCCCGTACTTTGAAAAACTATTGGTCACACGTATCCGTGAGGCGCTTTCAGGCATCGAAGATGTCAAAGTGTTGCGCATGATGGGGCGTGTGTTTGTTGAACATATCCCCGAGGCACGTCTTTCTGAGGCGGTGGATCGGGTGAGCAAAGTGTTTGGGGTGCATTCACTGTCGGTGGCGGTGAAGACCAAAAAAACCATGCAAGCGTTGGGCGAAGAAGCCATCAAGCAAACCAAAGCATGGATGGCCAAACGCGGACTTGAGAGCACAACGTTTAAGGTGGCGGTCAAACGGGCGGACAAACAGTTCCCGATGCGGTCGATGGATGCGGCGGC
>JBFLKV010000093.1:0-4622 GCA_040883365.1 Eubacteriales bacterium | reverse complement strand
GCATCTAAAACGGGTTTAAAGGCATTGTAGAAATCGGCGATATTGACAGCGGCGGTTTTGGGCAGCTGGTCATGCTCGCTGACAAAATCAAAAAGATCACCGCAGGTGAGCCGGCCGTCATCGGTATAGGTTGATTCCCCCAAGGTGACGTAAAGCGGCAGAACGGTGATATCGTGTTTTTTGGCAATGTCTTTTGGGATATCGGATGCTGAGTCGATAAAAATCTTGATGTTTTTCACTAGGCTGTACCTCTTATAATGAATAAATAATATATATTATTTAAACATATTTTTACGGTTAACTCAAGGGTATGGCGGTGAGGAATAAAATAAAAATATAAACAGCCCGTAGGATGACTATGCTTTGAAGATTTATAGAAAAGGTTTTGTCCTTTCGTGTACAAAATTACATCTTATGGTTTGATATTCGCCTTTGCATATGTTAAAATCAATAATTAGTTTAAGACAATAAAAGGGAGCTATAGAGCATATTATGCCAGAAGAAATCGGTAACAATTTTATTCATGAAATCATTGATGCAGACTTGGAAAGTGGCCGCATAAGTCAGGTAGTAACGCGTTTTCCGCCAGAACCCAATGGGTATCTGCATATTGGGCATGCCAAGGCCATCAACCTCAACTTTTCAACGGCAATCAAATATGGGGGCAAGTGCTTCCTGCGTTTTGATGACACCAACCCGGCCAAAGAGGATGATGAATACATCCAGTCCATCAAAAAAGATATTACATGGTTGGGTTTTGAATGGGAGGAGATTCGTTTTGCATCCGACTATTTTGAATTTATGTATGAGATGGCGGTACGCCTGATTAAAAAAGGCTTGGCTTATGTCTGCGATTTGACAGCTGAAGAGATGCGGGACTACCGAGGCACGTTGACCGAGCCCGGGAAGAACAGTCCGTATCGCGAACGAAGTGTGGATGAGAACTTAAAACTGTTCGAGGAAATGCGTGCCGGCAAATATGCCGACGGAGAGAAAGTGCTGCGCGCCAAGATAGATATGGCCAGCCCAAACCTTAACATGCGTGATCCCATTATCTATCGCATCTTACGTGCAACGCATCATCGCACTGGTGATGATTGGCTGATATATCCTATGTACGACTATGCACATCCTCTGGGTGATGCGATGGAGAAAATCACACATAGTATTTGCACGCTGGAATTTGAAGACCATCGCCCGCTGTATGATTGGGTAATTGATAATACCGACCAGGACCCGAAACCTCACCAATATGAATTTGCGCGCCTGAATTTGACCCAGACCATCATGAGCAAGCGTTATCTTAAAAAATTGGTGGACGAAAAAGTGGTGGACGGATGGGACGACCCCCGTATGCCAACGCTCTCCGGATTGCGGCGCAGGGGATACACGCCCGAGGCGATTCGGGATTTCTGTCAACGCATTGGCATCTCTAAAGCCAATTCGGAAGTGGATGTAAAACTTTTGGAGCACTGCGTGCGTGAGGATTTAAATTCCCGCGCTTTACGTCGTATGGCGGTTTTGGAACCGTTATTGTTGGAAGTTGTGAACTACCCCGAGGGCGAATCTGAAGTGCTGGTGTCCAGCAATCATCCGATGAAACCCGAAGCGGGAAAACGCGAGATGACTTTCTCGAAATATATCTATATTGAGCAGGCTGACTTTATGGAAAACCCGCCGGGCAAGTTCTTTCGTTTGGCACCGGGCAGAGAAGTGCGCTTGATGAATGCTTATATTATTAAATATGAAGACGTCGTTAAGGACGAAGACGGCAATATATTAAAAGTACTGGTCAGCTATGACAAAGAAAGCAAAACAGGCGGTGCGACGGCTGGCAGAAAAGTAAAAGGTACGTTGCATTGGGTGGATAAAGGCTCGGCTGTGAAAGGCACAGTTCGGCAGTATGACTATCTGCTAAACCCGGCTGAGGGCAACGAAAAAGTGGACTTTATGGAACGCCTGAATGAGGATTCGCTTAAAGTATATGAAGGCGTTATGCTGGAACCTGCGATTAAGACCGCAGAGCCCGGTCAGCAGTTTCAGCTGATGCGACAGGGCTATTATGCTTGTGATATTGAAGAGTTTACGCCGGAAAATCCGGTGATGAACCTGATTGTGGGCCTAAGGGACAGCTACGCAAAGGCGATGAAGAAATAAAGCGGTTTTTTAAATAAAAGGAGCGATTGATGACAAAAGTAAGAACACGGTTTGCACCCAGCCCGACAGGGTATTTACATATCGGTGGTTTGCGCACAGCATTATATGCCTATCTTTTTGCTAAAAAGAACGATGGCGATTTTATCTTGCGCGTCGAAGATACCGACCGTGAGCGACTGGTGGAAGGTGCTTGTGATGTGATTTATAACACCCTGAAAGACACCGGCATCATGTATGATGAAGGGCCGGATGCAGGCGGCGACTTTGGGCCGTATATCCAGTCCGAACGCAAGGATATCTATCAACAGCATGCTGAGAAGCTGATTGAAAGCGGTGCGGCATATCGCTGTTTTTGTACCAAGGAGCGGCTTGCCGAATTGCGCGCCGAAAAGGAAAAAAACGGTGAGCAGTTCTCTTACGACAAGCATTGCTTGCATTTGAGCGAAGAAGAAATACAGGCCAAGCTGGACGCAGGTGAGACTTATGTTGTGCGTCAAAACATCCCGACCGAGGGAGAGACCACCTACAGTGATGCGGTGTTTGGGGACATCACGGTACCCAACGCGGATTTGGACGACAATGTGTTGTTAAAATCGGATGGGATGCCGACCTATAATTTAGCGAATGTGGTGGATGACCACCTGATGGAAATCTCGCATGTAATTCGCGGGGTAGAGTACCTTAGCAGCACGCCAAAATACAATCTTTTGTATGAAGCGTTCGGCTGGAATCTGCCCGAATATATCCATCTGCCGCCGGTGATGAAGAACAAGAACCAAAAGCTCTCCAAGCGACATGGTGATGCGTCCTATCAGGATTTTATCGATAAAGGGTATATCAAGGAAGCGATTATCAACTACATTGCACTATTGGGCTGGAGCGGCAAAGATAATCAAGAAATATATAGTTTAGAAGAATTGATCGAAGCGTTTGACCTTTCGGGGTTGTCCAAATCACCTGCGATTTTCGATGTGGAAAAGCTTACATGGATGAATGCACAGTATATTCGCGGGTTTTCAAAGGAAGAGTTTATTCGTCGTGCCATGCCCTACTTTGAAGAGGCTGGCGTCACCGATAAGAACCTGGATTTAATCATCGAAGTGATGCAGCCAAGGCTGACACATATGACCGAGATACCCGAGAAGTTGGCTTTTTTGAGTCAAATGCCGGATTACAGCTTGGGACTCTACTACAGCAAAAAGATGAAGACGGACAGCGATATGGCGCTGAGCGTGCTGGAGCCCTGTTTGGCATTGTTGGAAACGCTGAATGATTATACCAAAGACGGCTTGCATGATCCGTTGATGAATCTGGTTCAAGAACTGGGTGTCAAAACCGGACAGGTGCTGATGCCGCTGCGTGTTGCAATCACCGGAACGGCCGTAACACCGGGTGGTGCTTTTGAAGCAGCCGAGCTGTTGGGCAAAGAAGAGACCTTAAGACGGTTAAAAGAAAGTATAGCGAAACTAAAAGTTTAAGATAAACAGGATTAGAGATTTCGTGGAAGAGAAAAAGCCGGGTAGCGTTCGAAAAGCGATACGTAAGCAACGTGAGATCAGCAAGGCGAAACAGGTTTCCGCCTTTCTATTTGTTTTTTTGTGCGCGGTGATTGCTGTGGTTTTTTTGCCCGGTTTTCGCAGTGCGCTGGGCGGAGATACGGAGACGCTGAAAAGCCCTTTGGTGATTGTTCAAAAACCCCAATTGGCTTTATCCTATCCTGTGCGTCATTTGCCACAAGGAGCCAGCCGAAATATTACGGATGGCGAGCCTGAAAGCGTTGATCTGGTGGGGTATATTGCCACCGAGAGCACCTATAAAAGCAATAACGTTTCCATCGAGATTGAAACGGTTAGTAAAAATGACAATACCTACTTTGTCGCACACATCAGCATCAAGGATTTTAGTTTGCTCAAAACCGGAACGTACACCAACGTGATGGGTAAAGTGGTGAAATCCGACGTGATCAGCACAGCGCGGCAGAACGAGGCCGTCTTGGCGATCAATAGCGACTTTTACACCTACCGCGATTCGGGTAATATTATTCGGAACGGTGAAGTGATATTGAACAACGGTTGGGGAGAGACCCTTTGCATCTATGAAGACGGTAGCATGGACGTGGTGGACGGTTTTAAGACCGACGTTTACGACTTGCAGGCCGCGGGGGTGGTGAACTCTTTCAACTTTGGACCTGCGATGATTGTTGATGGTGAGATTGTCAAGGAAAACATCACAGGTAGCATCGTTCGGGACGCCAAGCATCCTAGAACAGGGATTGGCTATTACTCACCCGGCGAGTACTTATTTATCTGTGTGGATGGTCGTAAACAAGGGTATAGCGTGGGCATGACCACAGCGGAATTTGCCGAGTTATTTAAAGAATATGGCGTGGAATTGGCGTATAATTTTGATGGCGGAGGTTCCACCACCATGGCATTTATGGGGGAACTTGTCAACATGCCGCAAGG
>JBFLKV010000092.1:0-5863 GCA_040883365.1 Eubacteriales bacterium | reverse complement strand
CCTGATGAGATTTAATCCTGGAACGCATCCATCTGGCTTCTATTTGAAACTGGGGTATAAGATTATCGGTGTGATGCCGGATGCGAACGGCTATGGTAGGCCGGACATTATTTTTGGAAAAAGACTTTAAAAAAACCGGAACGAATGATTCGCTCCGGTTTTTTATTATCATAAAAATTTAATTGTAGAATTTAGGCCAAAGTTCGGCAAACACGCCCAGCACTTGATCCAACTGTTCGGTGGTGTGGGTGGCGGTGTAGGAGGTTCTGAGCAACGCCTGTCCTTTTTCCACAGCCGGGGAGATGACGGGATTCACATAGACGCCATTTTCCAAGAGCATCTTGGTTAGGATAAACGTCTTTTCGTCGTCATAGGTCATCACCGGAATAATCGCGGTTTTTGATTGACCAAATGGGATGTTCAAGCGTTCGAAGCCGGCACGCATATAATCAGCGTTTTCGGCTAAATGAGTGACGCGCTCAGGTTCGCTTTCCAGAATCTCTAAGGCCTTGATAGCTACAGCCGCCGAAACGGGGGTGACCGAAGCCGAGAAGATAAACGGACGGCTGACGTGCTTGACGTATTCGATGACGGTTTCATCGGCCACCATATGTCCGCCGAGCGCTGCCAGTGATTTAGAGAAAGTGCCCATGATGATATCCACATCATCGGTCAGGCCAAAGTAGTCTGCCGTTCCTTTGCCGGATTTACCCAACATGCCAAGCCCGTGTGCATCATCCACCATCACGCGTGCGCCGTATTTTTTGGCGAGTTTGACGATGCCTGGCAGGTCGGCGATATCGCCGCCCATCGAGAAAACACCGTCGGTGATAATCAGCTTTCCTGCGTCTTCGGGGATACGTTCAAGTACGCTTTCCAAATCCGCCATATCGTTGTGCTTGTAGTTCAGTTTTTTCGCAAAAGAAAGACGACAAGCGTCGATGATGCTGGCGTGGTTTTCACGGTCGTTGATGATATAATCGTTGCGGCCGGTCAAAGAAGAGATGATGCCAAGGTTGGTCTGAAAACCCGTGCCAAAGGTCAGAGCTGCTTCTTTGCCGATAAAGCTGGCCAGTTTTCCTTCCAGAGCCACATGCAAATCCAATGTGCCGTTTAAAAAGCGCGAGCCGGTACATCCGGTACCGTATTTGTCTGCCGCGTCTTTAGCGGCTTCGATCATGCGCGGGTCGCACGTGAGGCCCAAATAATTGTTTGAGCCAATCATGATTGTTTTTCTTCCTTCAATAATCACCTCGGTGTCCTGCATGGACTCCAATGGGTGAAAATAGGGGTATATGCCTTGCGCTTTGACTTCCTGCGGTGTTGTGTAATCAGCGCATTTCTTAAATAAATCCATCCTGTTTAACGCTCCTTATAAAATATTAATAAATTAGTTTTAAAACAAATAGTTTTAGCTTGGTGGGTAGAATCTTCGATAATCCATAGAAGAGTTTATATGAAAATCCAACGGTGACGCGGACGGGCGGATGCTTTTTGCCTGCTACACGCAAAACCGTTTTGGCCACTCTATCTGGCGAATAGCCGTTTTGCTCGTCCTTTTCCATCTGCTCAATCGCTTGCTGGCTTTCGGGCATATAGTTTTCTTCAATATCCTTTTTGGCCGACATGATGCGAGAAGCCGTGAACCCGGTTTTTGTGTCTCCCGGTTCCACCAAAGAGACGGTGATGCCAAACTTTTTGGTTTCCATCGCCAGTGTTTCGGTTAGCGATTCCAGCGCAAACTTGGCCGCCGAATACATCGACTGGAACGGGATGGGGATATAACCCGCCACCGAACCGATATTGATGATTTGGCCTTGGCCTTGGCTCCTGAAATGCGGCAGAACGGCTTGGATGACCGCAAGCGTGCCAAAGAAGTTGACATCGAATTGTCTTTTGGCTTCGGATACCGGAACGCCCTCGATGGAGCCCGCGATGCCGTAGCCCGCACAGTTGACCAAAATGTCCAGCCCGCCGGCTTTTTCCAGCACAAAATCGACCGCGCGCTTCACGGACTTTTCGTCGGTGGTTTCCATGGGAATCATATTGACTTTGGAAAGCTCTACAGAATCTTCAAACGTAGATTTTCGTGATGTGCCAAAAACCAGATGCCCCGCTTTTACAAAAGCTTCGGCGGTCGATTTGCCGATGCCCGAAGAAGCACCTGTTACAAGAATGATTAAATTTTTCATAGATATAAATAGTATAATTCCTTTCACATATTAGCGTAAAAACTAACATGTTATTCGCTTTATACTATAATTATATACCCGATTTGTAAAGTGAAATTTGGTAAAAAAAGGTGAGTGACTGCTCATTCAAACGGCTCAGTGATTGGCCGTTTAGCCGGAGAAATTTCTGACTGACCCAAGGATATTTTGTAATCCAAATCGCTTGTGTGTTTTCTTTGCGCAAGATATAATCAGAATTAATATAGGAAAAAGAGGGTAATGATGGAAGAAAGCATAATGACATTAATTGAATTAACGAAGAAGAAAAAAATCCCTTTTACGCTGTCTTGGATAACGCTGGGCCTTAGCATATTAGTATTTAAACTGCTGGAGATATATTACACCCGCCCCTATGAGAGGTAGAGGCGCGAGAAATTGATAGCCGGGCAGATATTGACCCGGACATAAGCATGCTTATTCATTACAAGGAATCGTTTTCGCATGACATATGGAAATTAGAGATTGAAAAAGATATTGCTTTCAGCGATTTTTATTGGGCACCGCAAGATAAGGATCTCGCTAGTTATTGCAGAGCGGTACAGAAAAACGCGCTCTACAAACAGCCCTTTATAATTATTATTTCACCATATGATACGGCAGAGGGTGAGGAGCGGTGGCGCGTTACTCTGGCCAGTGCAACCGACTAAAAAAAGGATGGGAACAATGATAGAACAAAAAACGATTGACAAGAAACAACTATGGTTTGGTATTGGTATGATAGCGGTCGCTCTTTTGGAAATAGGGCAGGTGTTCATATTCCAAATGGATATACAGCGTTGTCATCAAGCGGTGATGTCCTTATAGTTGAACATGATAGTGAGTTCAGCGTTTGGTGCTTTATTTATATTGGGAACTCTTTATTATTTGGAAGAAAACCAAAAGCATAAGTATATTGAAGTCATGATGGCGATGCTGGGTTCTGGCGTGGCAATAGCTGTAATCCTTTGTTTTACTCAACTCATATAAGCGGTTCATATTATTCAAATGATACTTAGTTTCCTGTTGTTGCCGATGTATTATGTGATTTATCGTTTAATCCGCATAAAGAAATGGGGTGTTCTAATACCATTTCTTGTCACTAACTTTGCAGGCTTTTCATATATATTTTTTAAAGACAATTTGGCGCAAGGCGATGCTTTCTTTATTGCGTATGCGATGCTTTATTCGCTTGTTGGTATAGGGTTTATCCGAATGACAAATGAGAAACCAGACCGCATGATTAAAAAAGGCGTAGCCGTTTTGATTATGATCGTGTCTATCGTGAGTTTTTTGGTTTTAAGTGGGATGATCGTTGTTCGCAGCATAGAAGATTATGAGGGAGAAGAAGCGGAGCAGAAGATAGAGGCGTTCCTTGAGAAAGCGCTACCCGAAGATGCAAAGCGAGTAAAAATGCGCTACATTGAAAAAGTAAGCTTCACCTATACGACATATATGACTTTCCAAGTGCCGAAAGACCAAGCCAAAAGCTGGTTGGAATCCGGCGTCAACTCAATCAACCCAGACCTTGGCAGCTACTACCATTGGGATTACGCGCATTATGACGCGTTTTTAAGAAATTCCACATGGTACGATTGCGAGCTTGATTTTGCGGATGAAGCGACTATTCGAAAAGAAAAGTTTGCTTTGGATCCAGATTGGTGGTGGGAATCCTTTGATAAGGAGTTGGCTGGGTGTCAGATAAATGAAGGTGGATACGGCTCAGATATTCTGGTGGTGTACTATGATTTCTCAGATGATGAAATGGCAACACTTTGGTTCTTTGGCATGCGTGAATAAAACCCAACGTGAATCAAGCATCGGGATAAAAATTAAAACAGATCGATTACAATGACGGCTTTGCTTCATTTCGCTTGAGCATCGCAAAATACGGCGAGGGACGATGGCGCGTTACTCTGGACAGTGCAACCGACTAAAAAAGGATTGGAAAAATGACAGAAAAAATAGCAATGGATAAGACACAAAAAGGGTTTGCGTTTGGCATCATAGGCACGGGTGTGTTGGCAATGGCGCTGAGCTTGCTGACCAAGACAAATATATTGCCAGTCATTCATTTATTAATCAGCGCCGGTCTATGGTTTGTGTGTGGCGTACTTCTCACGGTTGGCATGCGGAAACTGAGCGGAGTCAAGGGGAAAATCGAATTTTCTGAAGGCACAGGTGCCCTAGTATTCGTATGCATTGGTGTACTTGTAATCGTAAGCCTTTTTTTAAAACGTTCAGTGATGGTTATAGTTTTAATAGGGATATTGTTTGTTGTAGGAAGCTTACTACCTCTAACTAAGCTTGCCACTCGGGAAAAGCGAGATAATTGGGTGACGGTATTATTTGGGGCTGTTCCCTTTATCCCACTCAGTAGACTTCATGGTAATGGAACAGCGGTTATGTCCATGTTGATTTTTTTAGGTGCTGTGATGATTATAACCGGGTATATTTTTCTCTTGACGGATTTTAATAATCAAAGATTTATAAGACGAAGAGCACAGATTTTGTTGCGTTTCGCCATGTTGATAACCTTCACATTCTTGGGCGTGGTTTGGCCCTATGAGACTGGGGACTACCAAGGTGAACTGGCAAAAGATAATTTCCCCAGCGAGAAATTCGGTATTTCAACACCCCAAAGTGCTGAGGACTATAAACTAAGAATTTGGAATGAAGGGCATTATGTACTTTTTTCCTTTAAAGCACTTAAGACAGAAGTTCGTCAGTGGCAGGCGACGCATCCGCTAGGTCTGGATGCCTATGATAACGGCTTTACATTTGAGGACGCTAAAGCGGCAGAGGCAAAACTGGAAACATTGGATAGAGACGGGCGGGATGAATTGCGATATAATGATGAATCAACCACCATGGATGAAGCGATTATTCGAGAAACGCAAACGCTTTATCCGCTGTGGTGGCCAAGGGATATCAGTAAAGAAATGCGCTATGATATAATAATCGAACATTTTTGGTTAGCTATAGTCTATATTGAACCTGACGATGAGGGCTGGGTAAAAGTATATTTCTTTTGCAGGTATAATCCGGAATTTGCTTTTCGCTAAAAATGATCGACTATGCCTTGGCCAAATCATCCAAGGCTTTCCCCGTCAGCCGATAGGTGGTCCATTCATCCATTGGCTGGGCACCTAGAGATTTGTAGAACCCAATGGACGGGGCGTTCCAGTCCAGACAGGCCCACTCCAAGCGTCCGCATCCGCGTTTAAGTGCCAGTTTGGCCAAAAACGAAAGCAGGATTTTGCCAAACCCTTTACCGCGGAATTCGGGGTAGACAAAAAGGTCTTCCAGATATAGGCCGCTTTTGCCCAGAAATGTTGAGTAGTTATGGAAGAACAGGGCAAAGCCCGCCGGTTTGCCGTTATACTCACCAATCACCACTTCGGCGTGGTTTTCCTCAAAGATAGATTTTTTTATGCCTTCGGGCGTGGCCACCACCAAATCCAACATATTTTCATATTCTGCCAGCGCTTTGATAAACGAAAGAATCAGCGGCGTGTCGCTGGGCTCGGCGAAACGGATAGAGAATTTGGGATCTTGTGTGGATATTTTTTTGGTCATGGGTTCGTCCTTTTTTTATTTTTTTGGAATTATAAATGAGTATAATGGTTTTTAAAAGCAGCGTCAAATCCTACCCT
>JBFLKV010000091.1:0-4702 GCA_040883365.1 Eubacteriales bacterium | reverse complement strand
GATAATGACTATATGATTGGTCTGGATGATACGATGACATTGGATATAACGGCGACAGGACAGCAACCGGGTCTGGAATATCAGGTGGTTTACTCAACCAATGCGGGCAAGACCTATAGGCCACTCTCAGCATGGCAGACCTTGACCGGAGATCTCAACTTTGATGGTAGCGTCGCTTGTGCCGTACCGAAAGCCAAGAAGGACACCGGCTATCTTGTTAAAGTAGAATTGCGTGCGGCAGGCAGAACCACAGTGGACGCCCAGAGCGACGCAGTGGAAATCTGGATGTTGCAGGAAGAACGTGAAGTGACGGCTGAGCTAAGCTTTGCAGAGGAAAAATATGAGTACACGGATACCATTAGTGCGAATATAGCCATCAGTGAACCGGCGAGCGGCACGGTGGAATACCAGCTACAGTATTCGACGGACAACAGGCGTTGGAAGACCTTGAGTGCGCATGATTGGAGCGAATACGATGATAGTGGATTGGGCAGCATGGAGGTTGATCTTAATCTAGCTGAACTCAATGGCGAGATGACCGTGTATATCAAGTTGAACACGCGGATGGAAAACAGCACCAAGATTGAGGATTCTGACGTCGATAGCTTTACAGTGTACAGCATTGTACCGATTGATTCGGTGACGATGGACGTTACGCCCACAGGAGAAGAATCAGTTCGGATCACGGCGGATATATTGCGCTACTATGGTTCTCACCGTGTTGAATACCAGTACAGCTATGCACTGGTGGGACAGAAGAGGACAACATGGGTGGTATTCATCTCGTGGGCTGAGTATGATATGGTCGAATTTGTACCGAGCTTGACCGGGGATTATATGTTCAAGGTGGAAGTAAGGAATGTGGGACGCTCAGGCGTGGACGCGGAGGCGATTGATTCGAATACCGAAGATAGCGGATATCATTTGAAAGCTTTGGATGATATGATGCTGTTGCCGGAACCGTCACCGAGCGCCAGCCCGAGTGCAAGTCCGAGTGCCAGCGCAACACCATCGCCGAGTGCGAGCGTAACACCTGCACCGAGCGTGAGTGCGAGTGCCAGCGCAACACCGAGTGCCAGCCCGAGTGCGGCACCGATTAGCAGTCTGGAATATGCACAAAACTTAGCATTAGGCGAAGACTGTGAAATCAATGCTTATGCGGAGGAAGAAGTCTTGGCAGAAGATCTGCTGGATGTCCTGACCCTTGAAGAAGCACCGATGATTCTGGTGCAGACGGGTGAGGGAATCTTTGCGGTGATTACCGGATACGAAGTGGATGAGGAAGGCGGATTAGTCAGCCTGACCTTGACCGATGTGCAAGGTGACGTGATCTTGGGCGGTACAGAGGGTATCTTGAAGGCTTGGGTCTATGTGTTGGCCGAGCTTGAAGCCAGCGAAGCACCAAGCGCAGAACCAAGCGCAGAGCCGAGCGGCGAGCCGAGTGTGCAACCCACGCCTGAACCTGAGGTCAGCGAAGCGCCGGCAGTCAGTGAAGCGCCTGCGGCGAGCGAAACACCAGCCCCTGTGGTCAGTGAAAGCCCAGCAGTGAGCGCAACGCCTGCAGCATAAGGAAAAAAATATTACAGTGATAAACCCCAGCCGTATGGCTGGGTTTTTTTTAATGGGGAAGGGTGAAAATATAGAAGCGCTTTGGTGAAGAGACCCGTGGATGTTAAACCAGAATGGTTATCTCTCCAGCTGTCGCGTTTAGCGATAACGTATCGCCGGTTTTTATCAGGCGAGTGGCATCTTCCAGTTCGGTAATATGGGGCGTGCCAATCTCTCGGGCTATGATGGCGGACGTGGACAATCCAGACCCGGTTTCGGTCACCAGAGCCCCTGCCATCTTAAGATAGGGGGCCAGCCCAATATCGGCTAAGGACGTGACGATAATCTCTCCGGGCTTAAATTGGCTAAGATCGCTCAAATTGAAAACAACGCGCGCTTTACCGACCAAGACGCCGGGTGTGCTGCATTTTCCTTTCAGCCCTTTGCTTTCTGGTGTGCTTGTCTGCTCATGATGCGGTGAGGGCTTGCCAAAGTGCAATTTATCAAAATGAAGATTTTGCTGTTCGATATAGGTCTGTTTTCTAGCATACGCTTTTTTTGCTAAATCATAAGCATAGGCGGGGGCTTCCTTAGTCGCCATATTTTTTTGGCTGAGAAAATCGAGCAGTTCGGGATGGGTCATAAAGAAAACCAAATCGGCATCGAAAATTAGATTTTGGCTCGCCATCTGTTGGCCTAGTTGAGAATAGGCCGCCTTAAATTGACCGAGTATGCGGACGAGAATGGACTGGCTTAAATCACTGATAGCAACCGCATTTCGCGCCTGATCGATTAGACTCTTGAGGTTCGAAGCAACCTTTGGCTCATACAGTTCGTCAATCTTTTTTAAATATCCGGGGGTGCGGGTGTCTGGATCCGCCTCGGACAAATTGGTCATTAAAATGGTACGAACATATCCAGCGATATCTTTTTTTCTATTTTTCCACGACGGACTGCGAAACTCCATCTCCTTAAAACCGCGGTGGCCGTGGTGGGCGAGGAAATCATCAAGTGCTTTTTTAGATTCGCCTTGCGAATGATCCAGCATGTTCTCTATTTCGGAGCAGCTATAGTTTACCGTCTTTGGGTCATCCAAAACCAATTCACGCGCAACTGTTGTAAGAGAGGTGATAATGTCGGAGGAGGAAATCCCATTTATATCTGATAAGCATTTCAGCATCAGCGCTCTTGCTTTTTCCGGGACCATCAGCGACCGAATGAAAACCATATACAGCGCGGTGCTCATGAAACTGGCGGTGCTTATGATGGTGAAAAAATCCAAAAAAGCGGTGTTCAGAATTTCGAGTTGTCGATCAATCTCTTCGATTTGCTCCTTTAAGCTTTTATCCGCAAGCGTGATATTAAAATCTTCGCCTAAACTCTTAATTTTTGGGCTTAACTCTTTGATGACATTGCCCGAATTAAAATATCTCATGGTGTGTGAGATACAGTCGGTTAATGTCAAATCCCAAAACCGCGAGAACGATGCCTTAAGAACCTGACCGCACAGGCTGTTTTCGATGACCGATTCGTACCCTTCGGGCTGCTTTTCGGCAATCTTGGCCAGTTCAGAAACATTGATAAACAGATGATTATTAAAAGAGGCGATGACGTTGCACTGTGGAAAGTTCTTTGAGCGTTTTGCTAATTTGTATCTGGAAAACGTCTCACGAACGCTGCTATTCAAAGCCTCGCCTACCGCTGAAAGGGTGAGTGGCGTTACAGCCCCGGGAAGTTGACAGCTAATCAATGATGTTGTAAAAACATCATCTGGTTGATTAAGCTTGGTGTCAAACTCGGAAGGATTCTGCCACTTTTCGGGTACAAACGGGCGGGCGGTGTGCCAAATCAGCTGGCCATCCGCGATTGACCATTCAAGGATGAGATGGAAACCGAGATGAGCACTACAGCGTCTGGCTTCTTTGGCAATCGTGGTGAGTATCGCGCTACCCAGCAACTCATCTCCAGCCGGATTCTCAATAAAAAAGCGATCGTCGCTTTCCATCACCCGATAGGTGTGCCAGGCAGATTCTTCGGTGGTTGATGATGATTTAGCGCGGATGAGTATTGCCCCGCTACTTTCGGTATCCTCGGTCATGCAAACGCCAGAGATCTCTGGGCTGGTGTCTTGCTGAACAATCAGGCATAGCTTTGGGGATGTGGTGTTCAGAAAGGAACGCGAATTATATTCGGATATTTGGCTTTCATACGATTGCACGTAGCCTAATAAAGCGGCTTCAAGTTGATCGGCATCCACTGCACCGGAAAAGGTACCGTCTAAGTCTTTAAGCGGGAATGCATCCAACCCATCGTTTAAAGTCCCGAGAGTAATAACCGCACGGTTTATGCCGCTTTCAGCGAAATGACGCATAGCGGCTTTCACATCAAACGCATTTTGGATATGGATCAGCACAAAACAATTTGGAGATTGCAGTTCGCTGTCATGGAGCAGTTTAAGACCGCGGATTGCCCATCCACACTTGCGCGTGATGTTTTCGGGTAAGCTATTCAGTTCAAATATATTCATCATACACCTCCATGTGATATAAAATTTATTTTGGTACTAAAAAAGATGCATAAATGCATCTTGAAAAGTCAATTATTAATGATGCTCTTTTAATACTCTGACGAGTCAAGTCGAGTTTTCACCATTGAATAAAATATTATGCTATATAGTTTATGAGCAGAAGGGCATGTGTATTTGCAGCGATAAAATCTTTAAGCTGCTGTGCGGATACTTTCTTTAAGAAAGTATCGTCATATCCCTTGCTCAGTACGGCCACGTTCACCAGTCTGAAAAAGAATGGTTACATCGGACGTTTTGTCTATTATAGAATACCTAGGCTGTGCCGTCAATTCGAAAATTGTTATTATACCCGCTTTTTTGTCACAGAAGTTGGGAGAAAGACGTGAGTTATGAAATTCAAAGAAAAAAACAAGCGCTCATTTCAAACGCAAGTGATTGAAACGGAGGCTTGTTATTATATAGCAATAAATATATATGCTTTTCTTTAAGTAGCCGTAAATCTGAAAAAATCATGCACGAAACAAAGTGAGCTAGAAAAAGAATACACCGACAAGGCCAATGCCGACAACCAGAACAATGAGCAGGAGAAGATATAACACCACTCTTCGGTAAAACCAGCCGGGCTTT
>JBFLKV010000090.1:0-3130 GCA_040883365.1 Eubacteriales bacterium | reverse complement strand
TGATCTTCACGGGCAAAACCGCCAGCGAAAGCCATATCGACAACATCTACGCCTTGTTTGCTTAAGATATCAGCATACTCTTTTGCCTTGGCGTGTAGATGAAGTGAAGGAACACCCCATGTTTCCATCATGTTCCAAGGGCTCATGCCTGTGCCACCGCCTGCGCCATCAATCGTCAAAAGATCAAGTTTGGCTTCGGACGCGTACTTAATCGCCATGGCTAAGGCTTCCATGCCGTAAGCGCCGGTTTTTAAGGTGATGCGCTTATAGCCGATTTTACGCAAATAGGCAACAGAGTCCATAAAGCTCTTCTTGACATCCGGTTCTTTGGATAAATCGGTATAGCCTAAACGGCTGTGACGGGCGAAAGACTTGAGTGCACCATGTTTGTAGGCTTCTTGTGCTTCTTTGGTGTTAGGATCGGGATCCACAACATAACCACGTTGGCTTAAGAATAGGGCATAGTCTAGATTCTTGACTTGAATTTCTCCGCCGATATCCTTGGCACCTTGGCCCCATTTCAACTCAATAATAACTTGGTCACCGAATTTATCAATGATATATTCGGCCACGCCGTTGCGGGTATCTTCCACATTCAATTGAGCGATAATTGCGCCATATTCGCCATCATAGTATTTTAAATAGGTATTAATCCGCCTATCCATTTCTGGCGCTTTGAGGATTTTCCCATTTTCTATGATCGCTTCTCGGTCGATTCCGACTACATTTTCGCCGATTACGATGGGATAGCCGACTAAAGCAGCACCAATCGCAAACGAATCCCAATATTTAGCCGCAATAAAAGTGGATCCGAGCGCTCCGGTCATCAGAGGAACACGGGCTTTGGTTTTGGTGCCTTTACCGAAGGTTGTTGTAATATCCACATTAGGGAATATACAATCGTCGGCACTGCTTGAAAGACCTTTCGGAAGACCTAAAGCACCATAGTTATACCCCTCTATACGAAGGGCATTGTAGCCTACACCGACATGGTCCACGTTTTTGCTACCGGCTGTGATGGCACCAAAGTCACGTGGATAAAGAAGCTTTCGTCCCTGCATACAGGAAACAAAGGTTTCACACATCCCCGTACAATCAGCCCGGCAAAGTGTGCACAGACCCGACTCCGCGGGGTTTCCTCGGTTGGTGACGCCTAAAGCGTCGTTGCTTTTTGCATACTGCATAGATAATCTCCTTTGCGTAATGATAATTACTTCTTGCTTAGCGTTTTTATATGCTAATACAATAAAGCGTCTTCTTTGTTAAAATTATTATATTATACTAAAATGTATTTATCAATTTATTATTTAGTATACTATTGGAATCTGTGATGTCGGGTTAAAAATAATGCGTCAAAAGAGAGACGCTTTTAAGTTATACATCGGCGCGATATGGTTTTGCTTTGCAAAAGCTGATATACTTTTACGCGATAATTATGGTAAACTGGATAGTAAGTTTAGCGATGGCTTTATGCGTTATAGGAGGTGCACGACCATACTTAAAAATTCAATCATTATGCTTTTATTGCTTCAGCTATTATTTATTACGGTCAATGCGATATTTGCGTCAGCAGAGATAGCAGTGATTACGATGAACAGCAATAAACTTTTAAAGCTGGCGTCAAACGGAGATATACGCGCCAAGCGTCTGGTCAAGCTGACCAAACAACCGGCTGGTTTTTTGGCGACCATCCAGGTCGGGATTACGCTGATTAATCTTTTAAGCGCCGCAGTGGCAACAGAAAATTTCTCGGGTCGTCTGACTTCTCTGTTGTTGAAGTTCGGCTCAAATCTTTCGGAGGGCGTCATCAGCAGTCTTTCGGTTGTGATTATCACAATTATACTGACTTATTTTACGGTTCTGCTCGGCGAATTGGTGCCAAAGCGTATTGCGATGAAAAAAGCCGAGAAGATTGCACTTGGCATGTCAGGACCGCTATTTATTTTCTCTAAAATATTTATACCGGCGGTATGGGCATTCACCGCTTCAACCAATCTGATTCTAAGAATTTTTGGTATCAACCCTTTATCCGAAGAGGAAAAAGACGCGGAAGAGGAAATACGCTTGATTTTAGATGTGGGTAAAATGAAGGGAACGATTCTTTCAAGTGAGCACACAATGATCCAGAACGTATTCGAGTTTAATGATATCTCCGCAAAAGAAGTGATGGTGGCGCGCAGCGAAGTCACCTGTTTATCATTGGGGGAGACACCTGAACAATGGGATGAAGTCATTAAAAAAACAAAACACAGCAAATACCCGGTTTATAGCGAAACGCCGGATAAAATCACAGGCGTTTTCTACGCGAAAGAATACTTTGGCATAGAGAATAAAACGATGGATAATGTGCTAGCAGAATCGGTACACCCGGCATATCTTGTCCCGGAAACCATTCGTGCGGATGTACTGTTTCAGAACATGCAAAAAGCGAGAAGTCACTTTGCAATTGTTGTGGATAGTAAGGGTGTGATGAGCGGGATTATTACAATGAATGATTTGCTCGAACAAATCGTTGGGGATCTTGATGATGATTAAGCAATTGATATAATGATGAACGGTTTAAAAGGATAACCTTTAAAGGGCTATCCTTTCTTTATTTGGTTATATAGGTGCGGAACATGTATCGCTCAAGGTTTTTAAGGATGAGTGTTAACGCATCAAAGCCCTTTGGCTTTAACGCTTGCGTGCAAGATAAGCGTTTTGGCAAGTTTGCGGCCTGCGTCTTCCGCCTGTTTTATAATATCTGGATGCGTAGCGCCGTCATTTTTATTAAAAAGATGTAGCGCTTTCACGGTATCAACCACCCGGTACCCCAATGCTTGAAGGGGCATTGACATGGCCTCGGCTGTAAACCCCATATCACGTACATCGTCCTGTTCACACACAGCAATAACGGATGCATACCGTATACCCGTGACTTCGTTTAAGCTGAGCCATACCGATCGGTCATCCTGATCAAAAATCTCGTAAGGGTACAAACGCTCGAGAAAGGCCTTCATTTTAGAGGAGATATTATAAAAGTAAGTCGGCGATCCCAGAATGATGGCATCGGCTTTTAGTATTTTCGGATAAATTTTTTGCATATCGTCTTTTATGACACAGGCAAAGGTGTCCTTGCATCCCTCGCAGC
>JBFLKV010000089.1:0-3145 GCA_040883365.1 Eubacteriales bacterium | reverse complement strand
TATCCTGCCGTAAAAGCAGGCGATATTCGGCACGCGAGGTCATCATGCGATACGGCTCGTTGGTTCCTTTGGTAATCAAATCATCAATCAGCACGCCCGCATACCCTTCCGCGCGTCCCAAAATCAGCGGCTCTTCTCCTCTGATATACTGCACGGCGTTAAGACCCGCAATCAGTCCCTGTGCTCCCGCTTCTTCATATCCACTGGTGCCGTTGATTTGTCCCGCGAAAAACAACCCCGCAATCGTCTTGCTCTCCAGCGAACTTTTTAGCACCGTCGAGTCAATACAATCATATTCAATGGCATAAGCCGGACGCATAAACTGTACATGCTCCATGCCCGGCACCGTGCGGTACATGGCAATCTGCACTTCCTCGGGCAAGCTGGACGACATGCCTTGAACATAGATTTCATTGGTCTGTAAACTCTCGGGCTCGAGGAAAAGCTGGTGCCTTTCCTTGTCCGGAAACTTAACAATCTTATCTTCAATGCTCGGACAATATCTTGGGCCTGTCCCCTCTATCTTGCCTGAGTATAGTGGCGAGCGATGCATATTTTCTTGAATAATCGCTTGCGTTTTTTCGTTGGTATACGTCAAGTAGCAGGGCACTTGTTCCCGCTCAATCTCACCCGACATAAATGAAAAGGGAATAATCTCTTTGTCGCCGTACTGTGGTTCGGTCTTGGAAAAGTCAATGGTGCGTTTGTTCACGCGCGCCGGTGTGCCCGTCTTAAAACGACGCAGCTCAAACCCCAAGTCCATCAAACCGCGGCTTAAGTAAGTGGCAGGAAACAGCCCGCTGGGGCCGCCGTCATAGGTCCACTCACCAATAATGATTTTACTTTTGAGATAAACCCCGGTCGAGAGAATCGCGGTCTTGGTTTCATACACCGCTCCCGTCGCGGTCTTAACCCCGGTCACTCGGCCGTTCTTCTCGACGATGTCCGTCACCTCAGCCTGATACAGCGTCAGGTTATCCGTCTCTTCAATCGTGCTTTTCATCACACGCTGATATTCTTTTTTATCCGCTTGTGCGCGTAAGCTATGCACCGCCGGGCCTTTGCCCGTATTCAGCATTTTTATCTGTATAAATGTGGCGTCGGCGTTAATCCCCATCTCTCCACCCAGTGCATCAATCTCACGCACCAAGTGCCCTTTGCTTGTGCCGCCAATCGCCGGGTTACATGCCATCAAAGCGATGCCATCCAAGTTCAAGGTCAGCAGCAAAGTTTTCTTGCCCAATCGCGCCGCCGCTAATGCGGCTTCGCATCCGGCGTGGCCAGCGCCAACCACCACCACATCATATTTTCCTGCGTTATATTCCATAAAGTCTTCTTTCCTATTTTCCTAAACAAAAGTTTTCAAAGATACGATCGATAATCACTTCGCTGACATTCTCTCCGGTGATTTCACCGATATGATGCCACGCGTCCCGAAGGTCGATGCTGATGCAATCCAAATCCGTTCCGACTTCAAATGCGTCCACCGCCGACCTCAGCGAGTTTACATAATCCTTTAAGGCGTGATGATGCCGTGCATTGGTGATGACGACACTTTCCGCATCCTGTTGATATTTTACCGCTGCGTCGTAAATGGCTGTCTCTAAATCAACCAGCCCTTGACCTGTCACCGTACTTGTGGTCACGCGCGCTTCGATATGCGGGAAGTTATCGGCTGTCCCCATATCCGCTTTATTGCCCACCAGCACGAGCGGTTTATCCTTGATTTTCTCAAAAACCGCCGCGTCACGTTCGTCCGCATCTTTCGACCCATCCACCGCAAACAAAATTAAATCCGCTTTTTCAATCGCCGAAAGCGACCGATCCACGCCGATGGCTTCCACCGCGTCTTGACTCTCGCGAATGCCCGCCGTATCAAAGTACCGCACCGGCACGCCTTTGATGTCATACAGCACTTCAATGACATCTCGTGTCGTCCCCGCCACTTCGGTCACAATCGCGCGTTCTTTTCCCGTCAGCGCATTGAGCAGCGAGGATTTGCCGACATTGGGTTTACCGATAATGCAGACATTAAACCCTTCTTTTAAATACCGACCCGATTGGAAGGATTCAATCAGATGATTGCCTTCCTCGATAAGCTCGGTTAATACCGGCAAGGCTTTGCCTTTAATATCGCTCTCCAAATCCTCTTCGGGGTATTCGATGCCCGCTTCAATCATTGCTAGGGTATCGGTCAAGCGGCTCTGCATCCCGCGGATGGTTTGGCTCAGTTGCCCTTCCAGCTGGTCAAACGCGGCTTTCGCCGAAAGCGTGCTGACCGCACCGATGAGGTCCATCACTGCCTCGGCTTCACTTAAATCCATCTTACCGTTCAAAAAAGCCCGCTTGGTAAACTCGCCGGGTTCGGCCGGACGCGCGCCTGCTTTCTCTATCGCCGCCAGCACCTGCATCATGGGCATCTTCCCACCATGCGGAAATATCTCGGCCATTGGCTCGCCGGTGTAGGTGTTTTCTCCTTCAAACCCCACCGCCATCACTTCGTCCACTTTTTTTTCGCCGTCCATAATAAACCCATGGCGCATCAGTGCGTGCCCAAAAGACTGGGTGGATTTAAACACTTTCATTAATATGTCTATGGCCGCACTCCCACTGACGCGTATGATGCCCACGGCACCTACGCCCGGCGCAGAGGAAACAGCACAAATTGTATCGTTGTTTATCATCTGTTTATCGCTATTGCTTATCTTTCCATTCAAAATTTATAGCATATCTAATATACTTAAAAAAACTTAAGTTCGCAACCACCATATATAGTTGTTGGTTGCCTACGCCTTTACAGGTGTGTTATTATTGTATGAAACTTTTTAAAGGTAGGAATAATTATTTTGAATTACATAGAAAACTTAGCGAAAGAAATAGAAAAACATATCGATTTGGATGCCGGTCAAATCACCGAGATGATTGAAGTCCCTTCGGATGAAACCATGGGCGATTTTGCATTGCCGTGCTTTAAACTGGCCAAGACGCTTAAAAAAGCACCGCCCATGATTGCCAACGATATTGCAAAAAATTTCAATTTGCCCGAAGGCTTTAAGGAGTTTAAAGTCATCGGTGCTTATTTGAATTTCTTTATCGATCCTGTCGCATTTATAAAAAGCGTTGTGATCGAGGGTGCAGAGGAAGG
>JBFLKV010000014.1:0-3005 GCA_040883365.1 Eubacteriales bacterium | reverse complement strand
GCAAAAAACGGCATTCGCGGTGCACACTCGGCCACAATTATGTCCCAGAGCTTCTTGCCGTTTTATTTGGGTCTACCCGAGAAAAACGTCGATATTATGCTGGAAGTCAAGGACAAAAATCTTTCGGCGGTCAAGTGCATCTTGCTGACAAACCCCCACATAAGTATACGTGATATAGAACAGGAATGGGCCAAGTATAAGTACTGGGTGCTCAGCCGTTCGGCAAAAATCTATCAGGATATACGAAACCTGCTAAAAGGCAAAGATAGCCCCGACGCACCCGCTTTCTTCCGATTAATCGAGCAAGCAGCCGAGAGGCCAACAGACATTGGCGCGGAAGTAAATGCGGCCGAGCATGTATGGGGATACCTAAGCGAGGAGGCTTCCGAAGCAGAAACGCGTCGGTTTAAAAAACTAATCATCGGTTTAACCGCCAGCACCGCTAAGCCAACCACCATCAAGCGGTTCTTGCTACGTTTGGCAGAAAGGCAAAACCAACCCTATTTGCTAAATAGTCTATACCTTTATATCGAGTGAAAACAACATGAACCTAAAAGAAAAAGCAGCACAACTGAAAACCGACCTCCCTGCGCTTTTTTTGGCGCTTAAGCGAAAGGACACCCCGATTGCCGCCAAGATTCTGGCGGGCTTGACCTTGGCTTATGCCCTTTCGCCCATCGACCTCATCCCCGACTTTATTCCGGTTTTAGGATACTTGGACGATATCATAATCCTGCCCGTATTGGTTGTTTTAACGATCAAGCTGATTCCAAAAGCAATATTGGATGAATGCCGAGCCCAAGCAGAAAGCCTCTGGGCCGAAGGAAAGCCGAAAAAATGGTATTTCGCTGTACCCATTGTTTTGGTTTGGACCCTGATTATTTTTTTCATCGTACGGGCCGTCTTGAGCCGCACCTAAATACATGGGTTAAAAGCAATACCCCATGTTTTTTTGTAATAAAAAACCCGCCGTCATTGTGCTTGTTAAACGGCAGGTATTATTGCTTTTCGTGCTGATTATGCCAGTTTTTTCGGCAACATGACTTCCTGGCTTAACAGCCTTAACCCCACCGTACTGCAATAAACATATTGGCCTTCCTCAAGGGTAATCGTCGTGCTTTCTCCTGAATCAACATAGTACACATTGTTTTCCATCTCGTCCGCCTCATGTCGAAGCTCCAGCCGCCGTTGATTGACACTGCTCCACACCTGAGCATAATTTTTTATATCGCTGTCCAAAGACGTGTATGAGACAACCTCATATGTGCCTGCCGGAATCATATCGCCAACGATATATCCACCTTCATAATACATACCATCATCATCCATAAACTTCTCCGCATGATCTTGAAACATCCATAGCGCATCTTCCAGCGGGCTCGCCACACAATGATTCAGATTAATAAAGTCACCATCCGCGATGTATACCACATCGAATCCACCGAAGAAAAAGCCATAATCGTATTCGTTTAACAAGTCACGACTGGGGGCATTATAGAAATAGCAAAGTTTACTGATTTCAAAATCGTCGTTTATCAGCAAATAAGTCCCTTCTGGAATATCCACACCGACTTCATACTCACCCGCGTCGTAATCGCCTTCAAGTCCGTCTTCATCTTGGCTATCCGATTCCTCTTCCGTAGCCTCTTCTTCAACCTCTTCCTCAGCCTCTTCGCTCTTGTCCTCTTGGGCCGCATTCAGTGCGCTGTTTTCCTTCGCAGCTTCAGCCATTTCGAGCTTTTCATCAATCCTCATACGCGCAGCCGCATATTTCGTGATGCCCCATACAAACATCCCGAACACAAAAATAATCATCAGCCCCAGAATTAAAACGATTTTTCCACCTGTTATTTTTGGTTTTTTTAGCGATTTTGTTTTTGGTGGCTCCTTGCCTTCCCAGATATCTGAACCGCAGAACGGGCAGAACTGATACTTGGTCGGCACAATCTTGCCGCATTGCTTGCAAGTTGTTGTCTTCCCAAGCTGTTCCAACTTTTCACCGCAGTTTTCACAGATTTCTGCGCCTTTTTTATTTTCCGTGCCGCATTTCCCACATATCATGTTGTAGTCTCCTTCTCTTTGCTATAGTGGTCGAAAAAGCCGATGTTTCCCACTCGACCTTGGTTTATATCATTCATATTCTTTATTTTTCTCTAGTCTTCTTCGTAAGGATCAATCGTCAAAATTGTACCGTCCGCATTATAGTCTAGCTTGGTATACTTTACGCACCGTCGATAATCAATCCCGCCAGAAAGAAATGCATCATGGTAGAAAAGATACCACTCGCCCTCAAATTCCACAATTGAATGATGCGTGGTCCAACCTTGAACCGGTGTTAAAATCTGTCCTCGGTACACGTAAGGCCCTTCAATGTTGTCACTCACCGCATAGACCAGATAGTGCGTGGTGCCTGTGGAGTAGGAAAGATAATACTTGCCGTCATATTGGTGCACCCAAGCTGCCTCAAAGAAACGACGCATCTCATCGTCTGCAGCAATCGCCTCGCCGTTTTCATCCACGATGGCAATCTCCTGCGGCTCTTCGGCAAACGAAAGCATATCGCCACTCATTTTAACTATCATCGGGCCGAGCGCGGCTTCATCTTTCCCCGGACCGGCGGAATCCTTCACGTATTCACCCGTTTGCCAATCCTCCAGTTGCCCACCGTCCAGTCCACCAAAGATCATATATGCGGTGCCATCATTCTCCATGAAAACGCATGGGTCCATGCTGAAGCTGCCTTCAATATAGCTTTCTTCGGCAGCAAAAGGCCCCGCTGGGTCTTCGCTTGTCGCAACACCAATTCTAAAAATACCGTCTTTATCTTTCGCCGGAAAGTAAAAGTAATAAGTGCCATCTTTATAGGCTGCGTCCGGTGCCCACAACTGTTGGCTGGCCCAAGGGATATCCTCCAAAGCCAACGCCAAGCCATGATCGGTGGCTGTGCCCGATAGGCTATCGATCGACAGCACATGATAATCCACCATCTGGTATTGCCCGCCCTC
>JBFLKV010000088.1:0-11721 GCA_040883365.1 Eubacteriales bacterium | reverse complement strand
TCGACAGCTTATCTAAGCTTGAGTATCGGGGCTATGATAGTGCGGGCATCGCCTATAACAGCGCAGGTGATTTGAATATCGTTAAGACCAAAGGCCGTTTGAAGGACTTGGATGAGATCGTATCCATCAGCGAGCCAACAGAAGGCGGAATTGGGCATACACGCTGGGCGACGCATGGCGAGCCGTCCTATGTCAATTCGCATCCACACACCAATAATGCCGGAGATATCGCAGTGGTGCATAACGGCATCATCGAAAATTTCTCCAAGCTTAAAGAATGGTTGGAGAGCAAGGGCGTTAGTTTTTTGTCCGAAACCGATACTGAGGTGGTCGCACATCTGGTCAACCACTTTTATGCCGGTAGTTTATTTGCGGCGGTACAAGAAGCGGTTAAGATGATTGAAGGCTCGTACGCGCTGGGCGTGATTTCGCCTAAGCACCCAAACGAGGTGATTGCGGTCAAAAAGGATAGTCCGCTGATTATCGGCGTGGGCGAAGATGAAAACTTCATCGCCTCGGATATACCTGCGATTTTAGAATATACACGAAATATTTATCTTTTGGAAGATGGCGAAATAGCCATACTTACGCAAAAGGGCGTTGAGATTTTTGATGAATATGGCGTGAAGGTGGACCGTGAAATCTTTACGGTGGATTGGGACGTCAGCGCTGCACAAAAAGGCGGCTATGAGCATTTCATGATTAAGGAAATTCATGAGCAGCCGAAAGCGGTGAAAGATACCTTGATGCCGCGCATTAAAGACGGTCACATCTCTATTGAGGAGATGGAGATCACCGAAGAGATGGTCAAAAATATTCGAAAGATTCACATGGTGGCATGCGGTACGGCTTATCATTCGGGTATGATTGGCAAATACATCATTGAGCGCATGGCAAGAATTCCGGTGGAAGCCACGGTGGCATCCGAGTTTCGATATATGGATCCAATACTCAATCCGGAGGACTGGATGATTGTGGTCTCCCAGTCGGGGGAAACGGCGGATACAATCGCCGCAATCCGCGAAGCGCAAAAACAGGGCATCACTGTGGTGGCCATTACCAATGTGTTAGGTTCCACCATTTCGCGTATTGCTGACAAAGTCATCTATACGCATGCTGGGCCTGAGATTGCGGTGGCATCCACAAAAGCCCATGTGACACAGGTTTTGTGTCTGTATATGCTCTGTTTGGAATTGGCCTTAAAAGGCAAAAAGATCACCGAGGACGAATACACAGTACATCTAAACGAGCTGATCGCCTTACCTGAGAAAATCGAAGTGCTTTTGGATAAGAAGGATATCATCCAAAAGATCGCTTATAAGCAGTTTAATCAGCCCAGCGTATTTTTCTTGGGCAGAGGGCTGGATTATGCGCTATCGATGGAGGCTTCGTTGAAGCTTAAAGAAGTATCTTATATCCACTCGGAAGCTTATGCAGCGGGGGAACTAAAACATGGTACCATCGCTTTGATTGAAGATAACACTCTGGTGGTGGCCAATTGTACCCAATCTGAAGTGTACGAAAAAACTATCAGCAATGTAAAAGAGGTTAAAGCAAGAGGCGCTTATGTGATTGGCGTGGCATATGAAGGCCAAACTGATGCGGCCAAGCATATGGATGACGTTATCTATCTGCCTCAAGCATCCGACTTTGTTGCACCGATGCTGGCCATCGTGCCCTTGCAATTGTTCGCATATTATATGAGCGTTGAAAAGGGTTGTGATGTCGACAAGCCACGTAACTTAGCCAAATCAGTGACCGTAGAATAGACAGACTAAATATAAAGCCTAGTGCGAAAAGCATTAGGCTTTTTTGGTTAAAATGGCTTTCAGGATGAATTTAGAACAGTCTTCTGATATAATGGAAAAGCACACCAATACGAAGATTCTTGGGGGATTTAAAATGGCACATCTATCTGATATTGAAATAGCGACTGCGAAAAAGCCGAATGATATTCTGGAAGTTGCAGAGAAACTTGGCATTGACGAAAAATATATTGAGAAGTACGGAAACTATAAAGCAAAAATCAAGCTGGAAGCAAAAAAACAAAAAAAGAGCAAAACCAACTTGATTTTAATGACAGCGATTAACCCAACACCGGCAGGCGAGGGGAAAACCACTACCACCATCGGGCTTGCTGATGCGCTGTCCGCTAAGGGAGAAAAAGCAATCTGTGTGATTCGCGAACCCTCCTTGGGACCGGTCTTTGGCATGAAAGGTGGTGCGGCTGGCGGTGGATACGCCCAGGTGATTCCGATGGAGGATATCAACCTGCATTTCACCGGCGATTTGCACGCCATCTCGGCGGCGAATAATCTGTTGGCGGCCATGATTGATAATCATATTCATCAAGGCAATGTGTTGAACATCGATACGCGCAAAGTGGTTTGGCGGCGCGCTCTTGACATGAACGATCGCCAGCTTCGCAATATTGTCGGCGGCCTTGGTGGCAAAAGCAACGGGGTGCCGAGGGAATGCGGTTTTGATATTACGGCGGCTTCCGAAGTGATGGCGATTCTCTGCTTGGCTGAGGACTTAAGCGACCTTAAAACCCGTTTGGGTAAAATAGTGGTCGCCTATACCATGTCAGGTGAACCGGTCACTGCCCGGCAGATTAAGGCGGATAAAGCGATGGCGGTACTGCTAAAAGACGCCATAAAGCCCAATCTGGTGCAAACACTGGAAGGCACACCGGCGGTTGTGCATGGCGGGCCTTTTGCCAACATTGCGCATGGTTGCAACTCGGTAATTGCCACAAAACTTGGCATGGATTATGCCGATTATGTGGTGACCGAAGCAGGGTTTGGTGCGGATTTGGGTGCAGAAAAATTCTTGGATATCAAGTGTCGTGTGGCCGATATCGCTCCGGACGCGGTGGTGATTGTGGCGACAGTGCGTGCGCTGAAGTATAACGGTGGGGTAGCAAAGACGGATCTGAGCAGTGAAAACACGCGTGCGGTTCTGGATGGTCTACCGAACCTTTTAAAGCACGTCAGCAATATAAAAGATATTTTTGGTTTAAGCACCGTGGTGGCGTTGAACCGTTTTGAAACGGACACGGATGCAGAAATCGAAGCGATCATGCAAGCCTGTGGCAATATGGGTGTGGATGTGGTGACCAGTGAGGTATGGGAGAAGGGAAGCCAAGGGGGGTTACGCTTGGCCGAAAAAGTGATGGCACTTTGCGAAAACAAATCAACGCTAACGCATCCTTATGAACTAAATAATACAATCACCGAAAAGATTAAGAAAGTCGCTTTTAAAATATATGGGGCAGGTGAAATCAGCTTTGCTCCGGCCGCAAAAAAGGCGATTTCAAATTTTGAAAAGCACGGGTTTAGTGATTTGCCGGTATGCATCGCAAAAACTCAGTATTCACTCAGTGATAACCCTGAATTGCTGGGTTGTCCTAAAGGGTTCGAAATCACGATTCGCGATATTACACTCTCTGCGGGCGCGGGTTTTCTGGTGGCACTTTCGGGAAGCATTATGAAGATGCCGGGGCTGCCAAAAGTACCGAGTGCGGAGAATATGGATATTGATAATGAGGGAAATATCTCGGGATTGTTTTAAGAAAAAAGAAAGCCTTGCGGCAGTTAAACCGCGAGGCTATTTTTTGAGGTGTT
Organism: Eubacteriales bacterium; assembly: GCA_040883365.1. GTDB lineage: Bacteria > Bacillota > Clostridia > Christensenellales > CALMFG01 > CALMFG01. Next base: position 8,095 of record JBFLKV010000088.1, on the reverse strand, counting down.
CTTTTAGCACTTTTAAATCTTCTATGGTGTCGATATCCATTAGCTCATACTCATCCGACACTTGAACAGATTTTAACTGGTCGATATGACGGCGATACACCACGCGACCGTATTCGTTATCTTTAAGTGCCATCATTTCAGGGTAGTAGAGTTTAGGGAATACCATCGGGTTTCCGATGCGATTTTCATACCCTAATGATACGATTGAGGTGGGGTTATCTCGCCAAAAACTGATCAGTTTTGTGAGGGACGCCGTGGAAAGCAAGGGTTGATCCCCAACGATATACATATAGCCGTCAAATGAAGGTCCAAGGGCGGTGGTGCCCAGTTTGATGGTGCGTCCGATACCTAGTTCGGGTTTTGTGTTGATTAGCACTTGAATGTTATACCGAGTGGCAATGTTAAGAATTTCTTCAGACCCAGCGACGAGCAAACATCGTTCTATAAGGGAGTATGGCACAGCATCTAGTACACGTTCGATAACGGTTGTATCATCAAACGTCTCCAGCAATTTGTTATTTTTGCCGAAGCGCACCGAACTGCCGGCTGCCATAATGACGCAGCCGATTTTTTTGCTCATAGGAAAAACTCCTTTATATTAAATTGAAAGGAAGTAAAAGATGATATACGCAACCGCGCTGATAAATAATACCACGAAAACCCAAATTAGAAAATCGGTGGATTGCTTCTTGCTGCTCTTGCCTCGTTTGCCTTTGGCTTGTCTTTCTACATCGGAGAAATCGTCCAGCGCCTCGGGCATAACAAATACATCCTTTGGTTTATCTTTTTTTATACTAAAACCTTTAAACTCGCTTTCGAGCGTATCTATAACCTCTGCATTGGCTTGGGTCTGAGGTTTTTCTTTTGTGCGTTTATCTCTTTTCAGTTGAGTTTTGCCTGTTAGGCTTAACGTGTTGTCTTTTGAGGGGGCGTCTTTTTTTGGTTTTTCGCCATCATCTGTTTGACCAAGCACCTGACTGACCGTTACTTTTTGGTCTTCACCCGAATAGTTTTCGTTGACCTTCACTTCGGTCGGCGGCGCAATATTGATATCGTCCAGTTCATCCAGCTTAAACTCACCGTCTATATCCGATGAAATATCATCGATATAGTCATTAATCTCGCTTTTTTTCATCTGGAAAGATGGGTCATCTTCTCCGGATGGTGTTTCGGCTTGTTCAGGCACGGCTAAACTGGCCTTATAATTGATGATGCGTTCAAAAAGATCGTTGGTTTCATCTTCGTATAGCCAGTTGTTGGTTATATCCTTACTGATATTGATTGAGTTTGTGACGTGTGCAATCAGCTTCTCGGCAGTTTCCTCAGCAAAATCGCTCAATCTTTTGGGTAGATCAATATGAAACTTAGAAAAATCATAAGCTTTGAGTTTTCGCAAATTGGCGATGCTCGCCTGCGCACCAGAAAAAGCATTCTTAAAAGAACGCTTTGGGCTTTTATAGGGATAATTTTTTTGGATATTGATAATAAGAGACGTCAGCAAAGTAAAGAGCGTTTCCTGAATATAGGTCTCGATGTTTTTGTTACGCATGTTGCTTTGGACATAGAAATTATCCAAAGCGATGGCAAAAAGCAAGGTATCATCAATTAAAGCATCGACAAAATCCTTGGAGCTCTCAGCAAGTTTCAACGAAGCGACGCATTGCATGTATACTACAACCGACGCAGTTTTACCCTTCATCAATTCCGTACAGAGATTATAGGTTTTCGCATAATCCTCGTTTTTAAAAGCAGCTTCGGCTTTTTCGAGTAACGACGTACTGTCTGAAGATTTTATCGCCATGATTCGTTTCCTAAAACCTTTATAAATATTTCATGAATAGATATTACCATATTTTTGGTGTTTGTGAAAGAAAACTGTTTAAACATATTGTGAATATCACTGGAAATATTACTGAAATTCATATACACTAAAGGAGCAAAGATGATATTATAATTGCTTTTTTAAGGAGTGCGAAAGAAAAGATGGAAAACGAAATTAAGCTTAATAAATATATCGATCATACGATATTAAAACCCGGCGCAAGCGTGGAAGATGTTAAAAAGATTTGCGATGAAGCAAAGCAATATGCATTTGCCAGTGTTTGTGTCAACCCAGCGAATATCGCTTTTGTGGCCGAGCAGTTGGAAGGCACAGAGGTTAGCCCATGCGTTGTGGTGGGATTTCCGCTGGGGGCAACATTGCCCGAAGTAAAAGCCTTTGAGGCAGAGAAATGTATAGCAGTAGGGGCTAAAGAAGTGGATATGGTGGTCAATATCGGTGCGATTAAATCGGGCGACTGGAATTTAGTCAAACGGGACATTTTAGCGGTGGTGAAAGCGGCCAAGGGCAAAGCGTTGGTTAAAGTGATTATTGAAACCTGTCTTTTGACGGATGATGAGAAGATACAAGCATGTAAATTGGCCAAATCGGCTAAAGCAGACTTTGTAAAAACATCCACTGGGTTCTCCACCGGCGGGGCAGTCAAAAGCGATATCGAGCTGATGCGACGCGTGGTGGGCAGCGAAATGGGCGTTAAGGCTTCGGGCGGTGTTCGGTCCTACGAAGATGCAATGACTATGATTGGAGCGGGTGCAACACGCCTCGGTACCTCATCAGGCGTCAGTATCATAGAGGGCAGTGTTAGCGATTCAGCATACTAAGTTACTAATATATGTCAACAAATTAAGCTGAAATACGTAATATTGGCTTAAATTAGTGAAATTGTGTAAACAGGCAGGAAAAAAGAGGATATCTTATAGTATTTGGCGAAGTAATTCGGGTAAGGCAAAAATCAACTTGTTTTTGGTGGAGGATTACATGGAAATTACTGATATTCGGATTAGAAGAGTAAGCACTGCAGGCAAAATGAAGGGAATCGTTTCAGTAACTTTCGACGATATGTTTGTGGTTCATGACATGAAAATCATCGAAGGACAGAATGGAAACTTTATCGCTATGCCGTCCAGAAAAACACCCTCTGGGGAGTATAAAGATATCGCCCATCCCATTAACTCTGAAACGCGGGACAAAATTCAAACGGCTATTTTGAAAGAGTTCGACGCGCTTCCGCCGGAAGACGAAGTAACATACGAATAGCAAATACGCCCTTTAGCGATGATTCGTTGGAGGGCTTATTTTTTTATGCGTTTATAGTTGCGTTTTCCTGGATGTTTTTTAAGGTATTCAAGAAAGAAGTATACCAGAAGAATTACAGCTATGCCGGCGAAGGCAGCGTAAAGAATATATTGATTTCGCATTTGCGTAATCATCTGGTTCAGTGCATCGGTAGAAAGGGTGACCAGGCCATCGCCCGCAGCCAGCTGAATGATCGGTGGATCATCGGAATCGTTGGAATCAAAGACGATGCGCACCTTGGTGCCTTCCACAGTTGCCACCGCATCTTTTGAAAAGGATGTAATCTTAAGCCCCTCCATATTTAGCCCGTTGATATCCAATAAAAGCGTTTGCTCGCTGCTTTCAACCACTTCAGGGAGGGGTTGCTCGTCGTCCTTGGTCTTTGTATAGGTATGATAATCATCCAAATCATCAACCGAAAACCAATCCGGGAAGTTCCTTGTGATATAGAATGTATATGTCGATTTGGTTTTGCCATCTGAAACCGTGATATCGTACGTGTTGAGACCATAAAAAAGCAAATAGCGGCCGATATTCCCCTCAACGGTATAACCGCTTGAAGCGACATAATCGATATCCACATAATCGATGTCTGCGTCTCTATTTTCGGTATAGACCGAGACAGATTTGTCGAACTGATCAACCTTTTTATCGTCCAATGTAATATAGTAATCGCCAGTTGTAACCGGATGCGTTAGCTCGGCAAAAGTGTTGGTTGCGCTGAAACAAATATATAGTTTTTCGCCTGAGGCATAAAGGCGGCGGGGGCCTTTAAAGCCGAAATCGTCGGTTGCGATTTTTTGATCCAGTTCGAAACTCAAGTCATAGCAGAAAAACAAATTGCCGGATTTATCCGCGATATATAAGGTGCCGTCCTCGGTGATAGCAAGGCTGGTGGCATCGGCGGGTGCAGAGCTGATGGCTGAGAGTGGCGCACTATAAGCTGTTTCGCCAGAGAGGGGCATATAGAGGATATCGCCTTGTGGGTTGTTTAATAGATAGATATACTCACCAAAAATGGTGACGTCTTGTGGGGAATCAATCAGATCGCGATTCAACGTTTGAAAAACAGGTTCGGGTGCGTAAAAATCAACAAAATACAAATCGGAACTGCCACATATCAATGCGCTGGTTTGGTTGATCAGCGTCAAGGCGTGCGGGTTGGTGGTGAATTCCAGTGAGACAGATTGGGTTAGGGTTCCTGACGTATCGTAGATGAGAAGTGCGGGAGTAGCAGCATCCAGTACATAGAGGTAGTCGTCTAGACATTGCAGATCCACGGGATCAAGAATATCGGTGATCGTATCGATCAGCTTAAGATTGCTGTTAAAGATTAAGACACGATGATTTCCAGTATCGGCAACATAGAAGTTACCGGCATCGTCTGTAGCAAGCGCTTGGGGTGTATTAAGGCTGACGCTGTTGCCGGGTATGGTACTAATCGATGTATCCGATGCAATCCGGTAGAGTAGACCGTCCGCGGTTCGAGAGGTGCTGCCACATGCCAATAGATGGCCGGAAGGCGTTGTTGATAGGCCATATATGCGCTTTGGCAGGGGGAGACTGCGTTGGTGGGTCAAGTTGGTATCATAATAGTCAATTTGTTTATTTGCAGGGGAGGATAGGGCAATTTCGCCGTTGATGACGGTGATATCCACGTTGCGCTCTGTGGATCTGGTCAGTGTGATATCCATCCGTTCGCCAGAAGACTTATGGTAGGTGTTGACTTCTGCGCCGTTTGCCTCAACAACATACAGGGCATCGCCCAAAACGGCAAGCGCTGAGGGGGTATCTAAGTCGGTGCCATTTTCCTCAATCGCAAAGATATCTAAAAGATCGAGCGTTTCCGCATCAAACAGCTGGATGCGGTTGTTGCCGGTATCAGCGACGTATAATATGCCTTGATCGATAATGAGCGCACTGGGCAGGTAGAATTGGCCAGCCGAGATGCCTTGCGTACCGAGTGTGCCGGTATATTCACCGTCATAATCATAGACAATCACGCTGTGTGTGGTTTCGTCCAGAACGAAGACGTTCGTGTTGCTCAAAGCGATATCGATGGGCAAGGAAAGGTTTTCACTAAAAGTAAACAGAGGGGCGTTATCGGTATCAAAAACAGCGATATACCCTTTTGCCGCATCACAGGCATAGACTTTCCCATCGGCGGTCTCGGCCGCCGCAGTCGGGCGCTGTAAGGCGTTTTTAGGCAGATTGAAACTTATTTCTTTGATGTTGGTTTTTGCAAAGGCTGAGACAGGGGAAAAGAGAAAAATAAAAAACACAAAGAGAATAAAAATCACAGATCGCTGAATTCTTATGCTCTTTGCGCCTAACATGCCCCGTAAACCCCATCAAAATAGTGATAATATATCTTATCACAGCATATGGAATTAATAAACATAAAATAGTATTAAAAGCAAAATATATTCTGACATCCATCATTTCGCCATTTGCAGGATTATATTTTTTATTTAACGTGGCCGTGTATAGCGATATGCATCGCTTCTGGTGATACGGGATAATCAACAAAAGGGCTCATACCCAACAACACTATTTTGTATCGCTTTGGTTATATATAAAAAAGGCACATTCTGTGTGTACAGACTGTGCCTTGATATAGTTATATATTCAGTTTTGTTATTTTTCAAACGGTACTTCGGCCATCATCAAAACATCTCGGTCTTTTTCCTTTTCGCCGATGATACCGTCGGTGATATCGTACCACAGTACAACATTATCAGATACACTGGCCAAGATGGCTTTTGAGTTGCGGTTGGAAAGCTGTCCTGTGCTGCCGTCTGCCCAGTAGTATACATAGATGGATGTGTCTTTGGTATAGGCGACAAAATGATCGCCAAGATCATAGTTTAGCACACCCGTGGCGACAACAACCGGGTCATTCCCGCCGACCGAAATCATCAAATCGCCGCTCAAAGAACGTTGCGTATTGAGGAAAACAATCGCTTCACCATTGGTGATGGGGTTGTAAACATAGGTGTCGAAAACATATGAGTCATTGTCAAAGGACAAATTCTCTTTAATCTTTATTGAGCGAAGGGTTGTCTGCGTAATACCCGTTTCTTCGGTCATCGCATCCACCCAGATAATCTCTGTATCACAGATGCTGGGGGTGCTGATGGAAAAAGGCTCCGTGCTGTAGTTATAGTTGCGAAGCAGAACGACTTCTTGTTTGTTCAAATCATATAGATAGATTTTGTCTTTCTTAGCACCGGTGGCGACAGTGAAAAGACAATAGTCGCCAGATAGGAAAATATCAGCCATACCATAGATATATTCGCGAAGAACAAAGCTTTCATTGGTGCGTCGGTCATAGGCCAAAATTCGGCCGCCGCCCCGATTGCTGTAATCCGACTCAAGCCAGACAATCCAAGATTCGTTCATTTGGGCACCAAAATAATTGTTGCCGGCAGGTTCATCCTCCGCATCGCCGTCACCGACCAAACGCGTGGGTGTTTCGACGCGGGTGTAAGAATTGGAACCGATATCATAGATAAGAAGATTGTCGATGGCATTTGGCGCCGTCGCCGCTTCCTGACCGGAGGTGTAAATAATCTTACCGTTATAATAATAAGGATCAGTGATAAACCAATGCGGGATCTTAATCTCGGTCTCCAGATCGCTCATATCTGCTTTAGCATAAGTGGCCGGTGGTTGTGTTGGCGTTGCAATGGGTGTCGGCGTGGGTGCTGCGGCTTCTTCCTCAAACAGTGTTTTGGCATAGGGAATGCCCCATTTGTACACAGAAAATCCTGCACCCGCGATAACAATGACAATCACGGCTACTTTGATGATGGGGATAAGGGGTGATGAATATACTTTTGAGACACCGCGCTTGCCCGCATAGGCGCGAACACGCAAAGAACGTCTCATACGTTTTCTTCTAAAATATTGTCCAATCCTTTGAAATATCGACATGTTTCCTCCAAAATTGCTTTCATACTGGTTATTTAAATATCTTAACGATTATAGCAAAAGGGAATTGCTGATGCTATAATCATTTCTCTTTATTCAAGAAATGTTTATACTTATTCATTCAATGTGTAGTTTACCTTATGTGCGACAATAAATCAAACTAAAGCGCGCTATCCTGATGCGATGAAATCAAACAAACCGCATGGCAGACCACGCCTTCTTCCCGACCGACAAACCCAAGACGCTCGGTGGTGGTGGCTTTGATATTGACTTGGTTGCGAGATACCCCGATTGCGGTAGAGAGACTATCGCGCATGGCGGGGATGTATTGGCCTACTTTTGGCGCTTGCATGGCCAGGGTTGCGTCGATATTGACGATGGATAACCCTTTATTTTCAATCGTTTTGACGACATTTTTCAAAAGTATAATGCTGTCCGCACCGCGATAAGCTTCATCAGTATCCGGGAAGAGCTGACCGATATCCGGCAAACCTGCTGCGCCGAGCAGCGCATCCATAATGGCGTGCGTCAAAACATCTGCATCTGAGTGCCCGGCAAGACCCATATTGTGTGGCAAGGTGACGCCACCTAAAATCAGTTTTCTATCCTTAGCAAAAGCATGTACATCCATGCCGTGTCCAATTCTCATCGTCGTCCTTTCACTTTTCATATCCGCAGGTGTAGTGATTTTAATATTGGAATACTCGCCTTTGACAAAATGTACGGGCAAGCCCAAGCGCTCAACCAACACCGATTCGTCTGTACCTAGGTAATCATCAGCTTTTGCCGCTGCATGAGCGTTTAAAAGGACTTCTTTTATAAAGCATTGCGGCGTTTGGATGTTGACCAATTGGGAACGATCCAGCGTCTTGACGATATTACCGTCCTTAACTTGCTTGATGGTATCGTTGGAAAAAACACCGACAACGGCCGAACCGTGCTTTTCGAGCGCAGCCTGACAAGCAAGGATGGTCCTTGGCGAGATATAGGGTCTGGCGCTGTCATGCACCATGACAAAGTGGATGT
>JBFLKV010000087.1:0-2731 GCA_040883365.1 Eubacteriales bacterium | reverse complement strand
GATCTTGTCAAAGTGAAAGCCTATGATGAGAAAGGGCCTGTACGCATCAGTATAGTGTTGAGGTGAAGGTTATGTTTAGATTAATTATTAAGTTTATTATGTATAGTATTATACTATGGCTATCGGCCATAATCGGTCTTGTGCCCGAATTTTCGACCGAAACGGTTCTGGTTCTGGCGGCTGTCTTGGCCGGCGTCAACACCCTTATTCGTCCGGTGCTCACCGCCGTGGCCTTGCCCTTTAATTTCATCACGTTCGGCATCGCTTCGGTTTTCGCCAACCTGCTGTCTTTGGTCATCGCCAACGCCATTGTCGGCAAACCCATTGCTGGCTTTTGGGTGATGCTGCTCATTGCTTTTGTCGTGATGCTAGCCGACGACCTGCATCGCATCATGCGCGGGCATATTCGCCGCAGGCTTGTTCGACCCCTTGGATAGTCTGATATAAAAAATCTGTAATAAAACTAGAAAGCGACCGCCATTAGTGATCATCATTTCACCATGGCCGCCGCTTTTTTTGTTTCAATCTTCTAACAAGATATATGCTTATCTTTTTGTGATAATCGCCGCTTTGGGGCAAATGTCCACGCACTGCATACACATAATACATTCATTATTGTTAAAGTCTTCATTTTGCACCATCGATTGAACGTCGATATCCATCGGGCAGGCCTGATTGCATCGCCTGCACTCAATGCAGTTTTCTTTTTTAGGCCTTAAATATAGACCCGGGATTTTCAGCGCATAGCGGATTTTATTGCCGATAATCATAAACGGCGCCATCCAACAAAGATATTTACAAAACGCCCGATTGCCCCAGATGAGCAACATGATAAACGCCAGCAAAACCACGCCAAGATAGATGAACATAATCATACCCGAACCCAGAAACGAGATACCCTTTTCGGTCATATACTGCGGATCAATCGCGTTGACTTGCCCTGCACGAACAAACAGGGTAATCATCATTCCCATCCACGCCAGCCAAATGATGATGCGGACCACATTGCCCCACGAGGTTTTGGCTTTTCTTCCAGTCACGGCTGTGCAAGCCTCATGAAACCCACCCGCCGAACAAAGCCAGCTGCACCATGCCCGCCCCAAAAACAAGGAGGACAAAAACAGCAATCCAAACAAAATGGCACTGCCGGTGATAATCCCTTCATAGGCGCCTGTTAGAATCAGCACCGGCGACATATAGTTGATGACCACCGGAAACAGCAAAAAGGCCGCAAAGACAATGGCTTTTCTTATATTCTGGCGTTTATTTGTTTTCTTTTCCTTCATTATATTTTCTCCTTAAAAATGTTTTACTTTTGGATACGAATGGTGCCCTTTGGAAGCGACAGGGCTTTTTCAATCGTATGGCTCATCGCTGACATCGTGTCTTGATAGAATGTCTCATCCGCCATCATACTAAAATGATTGTGCATATAGAAGGATATTCCCAAATAGATAATTTCAGTTTCCTTATCACTGATCGTGGTCGTTTCATTTTCATCTGCGATTTGCCTGACCACATCCATAATAATGGGAAGCACATATCGATCTTTGATTTGATGCGTATAATAGTCGAACCAATCCGGTATTCCTTCTTTTTTAAAATACGACATAGCCCGCGGGCCGATACTGTCCTTTGTCACCAAGTTCTGCATAAAAAAGCTCATTTTTTCGGTTGCCGTCAGTGGCATAGTATCAAGGGCTTGTTTCATGCGCTGCATCATGGCTTTCACTTGTCCTTCTACTAACACTTTTACAACGTTTGCTTTTTTCTCAAAGTAGTAGAAAAAGAGTCCCTTTGCTTTTCCGGCGACTTTACAGATATCGGCGACACCGACCGCATCGTACCCTTTTTCAAAAAACAAACGGTCGGCGGTCTCCATAAGTAGCACTCTGACGTCCTGCGATTTCGACATAACTTCTCTCCTTTTTTTCATGCAACTACATTCTAACCAATAAATTGACTCAGGTCAATACTTTTTTGACTCGGGTCAATATTTTGTAAAAAAAGAAACGCCGATTAAGCGTTTCTTGATTTTTTATTATCTAACCGTTGATGACATCTGCAATCGCTTGGATGGCCTTAAGGTTATACTTTTCCGTTGTCTCACTGATGCTTGCCAGCTGAGAGATGATCTTCCGCGCAATCGGGCCCATTTCATCAAGATAATAAGCGTATCCGATTTCGGCCGTGATTGTTACGTGACTTTTAAGGTCTTCATCCAAAATGACATTGTAATAATTCTCAACTTCCTCTGGATAACCGCAAGCCAGGAATAAGCCAAAGCGCGTTGACATCAACGCCTGTTTGTTGTTTGCCAAAAACCTTCTCACCGCTTTATTCACTTTTCCCATACGGATCGACCCGCCGACCAGAATAAAATCATAGCCTGAAAGTTCGATTGTTTTAGTCGCGCCGATGTTGACGATATCCGGCTTAGCTTTCAGCTTGTCCGCAATCATCTCAGCCGCTTTTTCGGTGGTGCCGGTTTGGGTGGCATATGCAATCAGGGTTTTCATCGGTTAACCTTTCTGCTGTATATAGGCATCCATCGCTGCCGCCGCACCTTTACCTGCGCCCATGGCCAAAATAACGGTAGCCGCGCCTGTCACGGCGTCGCCGCCCGCATAGATGCCGGGCAAGTTGGTCGCGCCTGTGCTTTCATCAGTGATAATGCCTCCCCAGCTTTGGGTAGCCAGGCCTTTCGTTGTTTGTTTAATCAACGGATTGG
>JBFLKV010000086.1:0-11598 GCA_040883365.1 Eubacteriales bacterium | reverse complement strand
CCTGTTTTTCCCGCGACGGGCGGTACAACCGAGGAGACACGCCGTCCTGTTCCTTCGGTGACAACACGCCGTAAGAGCGGATAAACCGTGTTGTAGGTTTTGGCCTCCATCAAGTTGGCGATCGCAACCGTGGGCTCTGTGGACTGAATCAGCACATGCTTGGTGCCTTGGGTTTGCTTGATTTGGCTGACCAAATAGGGCTTCATAGAGTCTCCGGTGCCGTTGGCGTACGCTGAGTAGAGCGAAGCCATCTGCAGCGGGGAAATCAAAAGTTCACCCTGTCCATAACCCATATCCGCCAAAAGACGGGCATATAGTTCGTCGCCTTCGTTTATAATATTGGAAGTGCGGACGGGGATATCGAAATCAAACGGTTGGGCAAATCCGATGCTGCTCAAAAATTCGGTCATACCCTCTGCGCCCACTTTCAGTGCCACCCACGCAAAATAAATGTTGTCCGATTTAATCAATGCGTTGGTCAGCGTTAAAGGCGACCCGGTATTGGATACACGGGTAATCGGTGGCGAGTTCCAGTCGCTTCGGTGGGGCATCCACTGATTATTTACAATGGTGCCGTCGAAAGCCGAATTGATGGTCACTTTTCCCGACTCTAAAGCGGGGATGATGGTGAATGGCTTTAAAAGCGAGCCTGGTGGATACAGACCTTGTGTAGCGCGGTCATACAGGGGTTGGTCGTTGTCGGGGTCGTTGAGTTCCTTCCACGTCTCCGAATCAATCGGGAATGAAAACAGATTGTTATCATAGGAAGGATATGAAGCCATGGCCTGTACGGCGCCGGTTTTCGCGTCCATCACAATAGCCACGCCGTTTTGGCCGGAGTAGGTATTTTCTTTTAAAAGATTATAGGCTTCAATTTGCTTGGAAATCACGATGCTTAAAATAAGGTCCTGACCTTGTATCGCATATTCTTCATAAAGCACTTCTTTTTGGTTGCCCCATTTGTCGGATGTGTAAATAATCAGCCCGTCTTTACCGCGCAACTCCACCTCGTAGGAGGCTTCCAGTCCGGTTTTTCCTACGCGGGAATCCAAATCATAGCCTCGGTCAGGGTGGGTGTCCATGTATTCTGGGGTGATGGCGCCCATATAGCCAATGATATGTGCCATATACTCGCCGTATGGGTAATAACGGATGGGGGCATAAAGCTCTGTATCGATGCCGATACCGTCAAAAGAAAGCAACGTTTCTTTTTCTTCGTCGGTAAAATAATCGTTGGGATAGGAGGCAATCACGCCGACATTGTTTCGACCCAAGCGCTCGTTTAAAGCAAGCGTGTTGGTAAACACTTCAATGATATCGTCTTTGGAAACATTGATGATCTCGGCTAAGGATTCGCTTAAAGACATGATGTTTTTAATCTGGGTGACATCCATGTAAATGGCGGTTGCAAATTCGTTCTTGGCTAAAATATCACCATCTTCCGTAAAAATCTCGCCCCGGATGGCAGGAACGGTTTCCACATGCAATTCATCCTCAAAGTCCATAAACGGGAAGATGAGATTTTGCTCCCAAACCACATAGGTGACCGACTCTACACTACGCAGTTCCATAGAAAAATCGTATGTGAAAGTGCCATATTCTTCGGTGATATAAGAAGCGGTATAGGTATAGAGCGTTCCAAAAGAATCGGTTGTGACAAAAGAATCGGTAATCTCCATCTCAACGATACCCAAACCGTCAAAAATGGCTTCATATTTTTTGACAAAGGCCTCTTCGTCAAGGCTGTTGGAGCTGTAGGGCCAAGAGTAGCTATAGGCTCTGGCAAAATCCTGCTTGGCGATTGCGTCCAAAAAGTCTTCGGCTGTTTTGGCTGGATTAGATGTTTCGCAGGCACAAAAAGAAAACGCCATAATAACGAGTAAGAAGAGCAAAAGATAGGTTTTTAAAAAAGCGAGTTTCAAATTAGCGCTCCGTGAACAGATAATATATTTGTTTTATTAAAACATTATCATTATATATTCTTATTTTACGAGATGCAAAACAAAAAGAGTGAAAACAAATGTAACAAAAGTATTACAAAAGATTGACAAACACGAATTCATAAGTTATAATTACGACATAATTTAAAAAACACCAGAACAACACTTATTTATAGCAAATGATTAATGGTCAAATATCTGCCTTGGTGCTCTCCTTCATCGGGGCAGATAAGACCGACAAAAAAGTTTTTTTCGATATTCCTCCGAATGTATATGTTAACCTTATAAAAAGAGAAGAAAGTCAGCGTTCTTCTCTTTTTATGTGCACGGATAAATGTTTTTGTTTGAAATGTGATAAAAACAAATATAATATAGGAGTACGCGGTCAGACGGGCTGCGAGCATTTAAAAAAAGGAAAAGCAAATGGCGCAGAGCAATATATCAAAAGTAAGAGACGTTTTATCGCAAAAAAAACTTTCCCCGCTTAAGCAGTTGGGGCAGAATTTTTTGGTGGACGAAAATATTACAACGGCGATAGCCAAAGCAGCGGAACCACAAGGTCAGAACGTGATTGAAGTTGGGCCTGGATTGGGGGCGCTGACAGAGAAGTTGGCTGAGGATGCCAAAAAACTGTTGGCGGTAGAGATTGATCGCGGCATGTATGGATATCTCGAAGAAACGTTTGGAGCAGAGGACAATATCGTATTAGTCAACCAAGATATTCTAAAAACGGATGTTAAAGTGCTTTGCGACGCGCATTTTGATGATGCGGACGTGGTCTTGGCGGCCAATTTGCCGTACTATATCACATCGGCCGTGATCATGCACTTTTTGGAGGCGAATATCCCTTTGTCGCGGATGATTGTGATGGTGCAAAAGGAAGTGGCCGAACGACTGTGTGCCAAGCCGGGCGACAAATCGTATGGTGCGCTGACTGCTATGGTGCAGTATTTTGGAAAACCCGAGACAGTGATGAAGGTATCCCCCGGATGTTTTTACCCGCGGCCGGAGGTGGAATCGGCGGTGGTGCGTATTCGCATAGAAAAACAAGCCGACGAAACGAGCAAAAATTTCATACGTTTTGTTAAAGCGTGCTTTACCATGAAACGAAAAACCTTGGTGAACAATCTCACCAAGGCAGGATATGAGAAAACAGCCATTTTGAGCGCTTTGGCAGAAGAAAACATCGATGTTATGGCCAGAGCAGAAACATTGTCAACCAAAGAGTTATTTAAGTTGACAAATAGCTTGACAATATAAAGAAAGATATAATAAATTAAAGGATATACGAGGATAAACGGCGAACATAAGTAAATAGAGGTTAATTTGAATATTTACTTCAGTTTTTTTAGCTCCAACCCAATATGCATTTAATCCAAAGCACAGGACTTTGGTTAAAAACTATTATAAAAAATGTAAAAGAAAAAGGAGAATTAAAATGTCAGAAAACAAAGCGCTTGAACTCATCCTTTCAAAATGTGATGAAAAAAGCCAAGAAAAAATCAAACTGATTAGTAATGCTGATATCTTAAACAAGATTGCAAGCAGAATCGAGCTTTGTAATCCTAAAGATGTTTTCATTCACTCAGGCAGTGAAGAAGATAATGAATATATCAAAAAGATGTGTTTAGAGACAGGCGAAGAAGAAGCGTTGGCCATGGAAAACCATACGATTCATTTTGACCCGCCCAATGAGCAAGGCCGTATTGTTGCCCAAACATATTCGATTGAAGATGAAGGCATGTTCACATCGACTCTTGCAAAAGCATTGCCAAGAGCTGAAGCTGATACGCTTATTCAAACCAACATGAAAAACATTATGGATGGAAAAACGATGATCGTTGGTTTCTATATCCGTGGACCGGTTGGTGCACCAACGGCTTATCCATCTTTAACTCTTTCAGATACTTGGTATCTTGCACATCAGCAGAACAATCTTTATAGATGTTCTCCGGTAGGCTTTGAAAAGCAAGTTGAAAAAACGGGTCTTTTCTTTACAAATACACATAGCAAAGGCACATTAGACACGTCTAAAGCTTATGTTTTAACAGACAGAACAAATATTGAAACTTGGGCATGGAACGTATCCTACCTAGGCAACTGTGCTCTAATCAAAAAAGGTCATCACAGATTGTCGAATGATGATGCGATCTATAAGCACAGAGGCGATTACATGTCAGAACACATGTTCATCACGGGTATTAAGATGAAAGATGGTTCTACCGTGTGGATCGATGGTGCTGCACCTTCCGGCTGTGGTAAAACAACAACAGCGATGGCTGGTGATTCTTTCATCGGTGATGACTTGGCTCAAATCTGGATTGCAGAAGATGGAACAATCCGCTCGATCAATCCTGAGATCGGAATCTTTGGTATTGTTAAAGACGTTAACAAAGAAGGCGACCCAATTCTCATGGAAAAATTGAGAAATCCGGGTTCCGAAGTTATTTGGTCAAATGTTTGTGTGGCGGATGGCGTTCCTTATTGGGAAGGCTCTGAAGAAGAAACACCAAAGAGCGGAAGAAACTTCCAAGGCGAATGGACAGAAGGAATGACAGATGCTAACGGAAAGGTTGTTCCTATTTCACATCCGAACGCCAGATGTACAATTCGCTCTAATGAATTGAGCAACTTTAATGAACCAGCATCAGAGGATGCAAACGGTGTGGATACACTTGTATTTACATACAGCGGCCGTGATTCTGATACCATGCCGCCGGTTGTGGCAGCTTTAACGCCCGAAGAAGGTGTAACCTTCGGTGCGGATATTACATCTCAAACAACAGCAACAGAAGTTGGCGCTAAGGGCGACGTCAAAAGATCTCCTTGGGCAAATGCGCCTTTCTTCTTGGGTGCGTTGGGCGATTATATGGATGGTCAATTCCAATTCTTCACAAATCCAAAGATTAAAGTTAAGCCTGTATTAGCTTCTTTGAACTACTTCCTGACAGACGCAGCGCGTGGTGGAGAATCAAATAAGCTCATCGGTGAAAAACGTGATGTACGCACATGGTTAACATGGCTTGCACGTTTGGCAAAAGGTGAAGTTACAGGAATCAAAACAGCGCTGGGAATTATTCCGACATTTGAAGAAATCAAAGGAATCTTTAATGAACTGATGCCGGATAAAGCATATTCCAAAGACCTATATGATAAGCAATTCTCGCTTTATGTCGATAAACTGATTGAAAGAATTGATATGCAAGTTGAAGCATATAAAAAAGAAGCAAACGTTCCAGACATTTACTTTAAAACACAAGCTACCAAAAAAGCGCGCTTAGAAGAACTCAAAGCAGCTAAAGGGGCTATTGTTAAACCCGATCAGTTAGTTTAGTATCAAACAATTTAAGCAAACGTTAACTAAAAGAGCAGTTCTTAATCAGAACTGTTCTTTTATTAAAACTGCTGATATACTAATAAAAAAAGTAAAAGAGAATTTACTATTTACTTCACAACGAAAAGTTTTTTTAGAAAAGTGAAGAGTGGGAGTGTGAATGATGAATCAATTTGCCGGACGATTTGACGGAATCAGCGGTTCTGCTATCCGTGAAATTTTTAAGCTGTTGGCGAATCCGGATATTATATCCTTTGCGGGCGGAAATCCGTCGGCGGATAGCTTCCCCAAGGAAGCCTTGGCCGAGATTGCCAAGACCGCGCTTTTGGAAAACGGGGAATGGATATTGCAGTATGGCCCAACCAAGGGTTATGCGCCATTGATGGAAGAGATACTAAAGATGATGGCGGAGCAAGGCGTAAAAGCTGAGCTATCAAATATTCTTATTACATCCGGGTCTTCGCAAGGCCTTGAGATGATGGCCAAAACCTTCATCAATAAAGACGATGTCATCTTGGTGGAGTCACCGACATTTTTGGGCGCGATTCAAACCTTTAAGACCTATGAAGCCAAGCTGGAGCCGGTGAAGACCGACGATGGCGGAATTGTTTTGGTGGATTTGGAAAAGCAGATAAAAACGCACAAGCCAAAATTTCTCTATGTGATCCCAACCTTCCAGAACCCCACCGGGGTTACTTTGGCGGGAGACCGCAGAAAAAGATTGGTAGAAATTTGTTCCGAGAATGGTGTGAAGGTGCTGGAGGATGACCCGTACGGTGCGCTTCGGTATTCGGGCGATGCGCTGCCCTCTTTAAAGTCATATGACACGGACAATAGCGTGATTCGCTTGTTTTCGTTTTCTAAGATTATTTCTCCGGGCATACGAGTGGGTGCGGCGATTGGTGATGCAGAGATTATATCGAAATTTGAGCTCTGTAAACAGGGCATGGATGTGCATACTCCCACCTTGAACCAAGTGATGGTTTATGAGTATCTAAAATCAGGGCAATTGCCGGCGCACATCAAACAGATATCGGCGGATTACAAAAAGAAAAAAGATTTGATGCTTAAGTGTATCAAAGACACTTTGCCAAAAGAAGTGTCGGTGGCCCCATGCGAGGGTGGGCTGTTCCTCTGGCTCACACTGCCAGAAGGTGTGGATGCGCTTGACGTCTTTAAAAAAGCCGTAGAAAAAAACGTGGCCTTTGTACCCGGCACGCACTTTTTTGCCGAAGGCGGACATGAAAACACCCTACGTCTTAATTTTTCTATGGAGAGCGAAGAGAATATTCAAAAAGGTATGGCGACGCTCGCCGAGGTGATTAAAGACGCATTATAGAGTTGAAAGGCTCTTTTGGTGCATTTCAATTGATTTTGAAGGGTAATTATGGTATAAAATATCACGAAGAACAAAATAGCGTATATTCGCTGTATGTTATAAATTATTAGAAATTAAAAGGAGAGATTAGATGACAACAATTATTGATGTTGTAGGACGCCAGATTATGGATTCCCGTGGCAACCCGACTGTTGAAGTGGACGTTGTTTTGGAATGTGGTATTATTGGCCGCGCGGCTGTACCTTCAGGGGCTTCCACAGGTGCTTTTGAAGCGGTGGAATTGCGTGATGGCGGCGATGCTTATATGGGCAAAGGTGTATTAAAGGCGGTTGAGAACGTTAACACACTGATCGCAAAAGAAGTTGTCGGCATGGATGCAACCGATCAGGTAGGCATTGACAGTGCGATGATTAAATTGGACGGCACAGATAACAAAGCAAAATTGGGTGCAAACGCGATGCTTGGCGTATCTTTGGCAGCAGCCAGAGCAGCGGCCGAAGCAGTGGAACTGCCTTTGTACCAATATATTGGCGGTGTTAATGCCAAGACATTCCCGGTTCCTATGATGAACATCATCAATGGCGGAAAGCATGCGGACAACTCGGTTTCTTGTCAGGAATTTATGATTATGCCGGTTGGCGCAAAAAGCTGGAGCGAAGCGCTTCGGATGTGTGCTGAAGTTTTCCACAATCTAAAAAGCGTTTTGAAGAGCAAAGGTTACTCCACAGCTGTTGGCGACGAAGGCGGATTTGCGCCTAACCTTAAATCTGATGAAGAAGCGTTGCAGGTGATCGTGGAAGCGGTTGAAAAAGCAGGATACAAGAGCGGTGCTGACTTTAGAATCGCGATGGACCCCGCTTCGACCGAAATGTACGAAGAAGCAAAGAAAATCAATAAAGACGGCTACTACTTCTGGAAAACCGACAAGTTCTTCACACGCGAAGAAATGGTTGATTTCTGGGCAGGCCTTTGCGACAAGTACCCCATTATCTCAATCGAAGACGGCCTAGCCGAAGAGGATTGGGAAGGCTGGAAGATTATGACCGACAAATTGGGCGAAAAAATTCAGCTGGTCGGTGACGATTTGTTTGTTACCAACACGGAACGCTTGAAAAAAGGTATCGATATGGGCGTTGCTAACTCTATCCTGATTAAGGTGAATCAGATTGGTACATTGACCGAGACTTTGGATGCTATCGAGATGGCGAATCGTGCGGGATACACCGCTGTGGTTTCTCACCGTTCGGGCGAAACCGAAGACACCACCATCGCCGACTTGGTTGTAGCGATGAATGCAGGCCAGATCAAAACCGGTGCACCTAGCCGTTCGGACCGTGTCGCAAAATATAACCAACTACTTCGGATTGAAGAAGCGTTGGGTGCCAAAGCGATTTATCCGGGATTGGACGCTTGGTTCAACTTGAAAAACAAATAATTAGCACAAAAATAATTAGAAAAACAGCCTGAAAACAGGCTGTTTTTTTGTTTATAGTGATTAAAAAATGTATAAAAGTATGCCTTTATCAGCAAACCGGATGTATAAGATAATTATTGTAAACCTGTGGACAAAATGTGCAAAACACGAAAAACATAAAATATTGATGCACAATTTATCCTGCTTGTCCACAGACTCATCCCCAGACCAGTAAAAAAGGTGGATTATTTCGGGTATATGACAGGAAGTTATCCACAATGTCCACAGGGGGCTGTGAATTACACATTGTGTTGACATAAGGTAGATTGTTATACTTTTATGCAGTCCATGTTTAAAAAATACAGGTATTTTTCCTTGACCGAATAGCCTGTTAATTCGGCTAAAGCCAAGGCATATGTTTCAAGCTGCTTTTTATAAGCGTCAACGCGGGTGGGTAAGCTATCTTTGGTCACCTGATCGGTTTTATAATCCAGCAATACAAAGGCGTTTCCTTCTAGAAAGCAAAGGTCGATGGTGCCTTGCACCACCACCATCTCGCCGGCGGGAAAACCAATTTGGCCGGAATCAAGCTTTAGTGAGAAGTTTTTTTCGCGGTAAAGAAGGGGTGACTTTTTGGCGCGGGCGATGATATCCGACTGCAGCACAGAAAGGATACGCGCCGGCGAAAGTGAAGCCGCCTCTTCGTCAGAAAGCACGGATGCATCGACCAGAGAGCGGATATGATTTTTAATTTCTTCAATGGTGTTGTGCTCAAAGTCAGCGTGCTGCATATACGTATGAAAAGCGGTGCCCCGCTCGGCCGCGGTGAGCGAAGATGCGTCCAGCGCGGTGAAAGCAACCTCTCTTCGAATAATAGGTGTTGTTTCTTTTGCCTTTAAACTGGAGACCGAACGCTTGGATGGAATCCCCAGCGTTTCACTGTTCTTGTAGGTATAGCCAAGAGTGATGGGCTTGGGTGGCTGATTTAAAAAATCATCCAGCAAAGCGATTCTGTCTGCGCCGCCGGTGTAGGCATAGCCGCGCTTGGGCAAAATGTGTATGGGCAACAGGCTTGAGATGCTGAGTTGAGGCGATAAGAATCGGTCGAGGGCAAACCCCTCGGCAAAACCTTTTTTATTAAGCAAAGCCGGCATCATCATATCTAGATAATTGTTGGCAAACCATTGCGCGTCTTTGCCATGTGTCAGCCAGCGGGCTAAACTGTTTTTTAGCCCCTTTACCCCGCCCACCAGAAACAATTGGTTTTCTGCACGGGTCATGGCGACATACAGCACTCGGACGGCTTCATGCAAAGAAGTGGCCCATTGTTTTTTTACGAGGCTCTGATAGATTAAGCTTTCGCCCTTATAGTTTTTCTTGGGCTTGATTATTTTAAAACCCAGTCCAAGCGATTTATCCATTACAAAATCCGCTTTATTATCTTTGTGGAAAGGTTTTTGCAGACCCGCAACATAGACCACAGGAAACTCCAAGCCCTTGGATTTATGAATGGTCATAATGCGCACCGAGTTTGGGTTCTTTTGTGCAGAATGCGTATCCAGCATTTCGTCGTTTTGTTTCATTTCGTCCAAAAGCGAAACCATGCGCGCCAAATGCGCGGACTTTGAGGACTCGGCCAGCAAAGCGCGAATATAGCCTTTCAGGGCTTCCGCCTTTAGGCTCTTTCGGGGGGATGCGGCCAATACTTCCTCAAACTGTAGATGGTGATAGACATATTCAAGAAAAGCCTCGCCTGAAAGTATGAGAGATTTATCCTTTAAGTGCGCAAGCGTTTCAAAGAAATGAATCAGCCGACCGGACAGAGCATCATCATGGTGCTCAATATATTCTTTGACGCTGGAATAAAAAGACTGCTTTTTTTCTTTGGCAGAAATGCGGACGTCCGCAATATCGCTGAAACTGATCTCAAAATAGCTGTATTTCATTGCGGAAATCAGCGCGATATCGTCGGTGGGGTTCAAGATACATTTTAGGATCGCGGCAAACTGTTCGGTTTCGGGCAAATTGGTGCCCCCAGAAGAGAAAGTGATATCCACAGGGATGCCGCAAGATTCGAAAACGCGTTTATAAATAGTGCCGGAGTTTTTGACTTCACGAAGCAGAACGACCATATCAGAAAAATCCAAAAGCTTTTCTTCCCCTGTTTCTCTGCAGAAAAAAGGCTTGCCTTTTTGCGAGATGATATGATTGGCAATAGCAAAGGCTTCGGATTCGGATGAAGAAAGCGCATCGCCGTTAGACTCGGGCGGGTAAAAATCGGCGCCAGAATCGATGAGTAAGAGTTCGGTTTTGCCATCCGAAAGATTGGCGCCGTGTACCAGCGCTTCTTTGTTTTTATAATCAATCTCGCCAAATTCTGGCGTTAAGATTTCCCCCATCAAGAGATTGACGGCGGAAATGACGGGCTGGGACGAACGGAAATTTTCGTTCATACGGATGAGTTCATCTTCGTCATTTGTCTTTTTAATATACTCTTTGTATTGGTTTTGTTTATTCAAAAAAATGTCCGAATCCGCGTGGCGAAAACCGTATATGCTCTGCTTGACATCCCCCACCATAAACAGATTATGCGCCCCTTTGATTTTCTCAATCAGGGCTTCCTGCAACGGGTTAGTGTCTTGGTATTCGTCGATAAAAATATATTTGTAATTAAAGTCTTTGGCTTGCTCGGGGTCTTTTAAAATCTCATACGCGTAATGCTCGAGGTCACTAAAATCCAATGTGTTTTTCTTAAGCTTGGCTTCCGAGAATCGCTCGCGCAACGTCAGCGCCAAATCCAGCAACGCGTGCGCATCGGCGGACATGACAGGAAGCTCTTGGTTTAACTTTGGGTGAAGGTTCACCAGCACATTATCCTTTAAACATTCATCAATAAGTTTTTTTGCAGAATCGCGGCCGCCCTTAAATACTTTCTTTATCTCATCAGACGAAACTTCTCCGAGCGCAAGGTTGGCATCAAAAACGGTCGTATTAAAAGCCGCGTCAAAGTCCTTATCTTCAAAATATTCGATTAACGTGCCTAGATTTTTGATATAGCCCAACAGCAGGCTTTCGATTTTTTGGAAACCGGAAACGGAGGCAAGGATACGCAAATTTTGAAGAATTTCCGTTGCGTGCGCCAGCTTCTTCTTTGATTCATCAAACAGAATCGAAGCGATAGTTTCGGTAAAATCGGCTTGCATGTATTGGGTCTGCATACGCGTTTTGTACGCTTCGGGCTCAGGCATCACCATCAGCGCATGATAGACGGCGATGATCATATCGTTTAACGCCCTGCCGTTGCGCTTGCCATAGTTTAAATACAGCCGTGCCAAATCCTCGTCCTCAGCCAAACTGCGTTCGTCCAAAATCTCCGCTAGTGTTTTTTTAAGCAGGCGGGTATTGTCTTTCTCGGAGGCGATGTTAAACGACGGCGAAAGCCCAAGGACATAGTATTTTTCTCGAATCACACTCTGGCAAAAGCTATGGATGGTGGAGATTTGGGCTTGGATCACCTTTTCGGCCTTGATGCCCATTGTTTCGGAATCCGAAGAAATCGACATCAGCGTTT
>JBFLKV010000085.1:0-5683 GCA_040883365.1 Eubacteriales bacterium | reverse complement strand
TTTGTTTTTCTTTTAATGTCTCAATGCTGTCCTGTGGCACCCACTGAAAGGGGGTGAAGGGTTTGGGGACAAAGTTTGAGGCCGAAACCGTCAGGGTTAAACCTCTTTTGTTGTTTTTTCCGGCGAGCCCGTAGACGGATTTAACACCTTTGACCAATTCCACAATGCCGTCTAAATCCTTATACGTCTCAAATGGCAGGCCAATCATGAAATAAAGTTTGACCGATGTATATCCTTGGCTGAAAACCTGCTCCATGGTGGAGAATAGGTCTTCTTCGGTGACGTTTTTGTTGATGATATCTCGTAAGCGTTGGGTACCCGCCTCGGGCGCAAAGGTAAGCCCGGATTTTCGGATAGAATCCAAACGCTTGGCGTAGTCTTTAAATACAGTATCCAATCGTAAAGAAGGCAGTGAGATATTGACACGCTTGTCCGCCAACTCGTCCAAAAGACCGCCAATCAACGGTCCAATTTCGGAGTAATCAGATGTTGAAAGCGAACAGAGTGAGACTTCGTCATAGCCGGTGGCACTTTCAATGTTCACAGCCTGTTTTGTCAAGGTATCCGCTTTTTTCTCACGGATAGGACGGTTGGTAAAACCAGCTTGGCAAAAACGGCATCCGCGTGTGCATCCACGGAAAATCTCCAGCGTGATGCGGTCGTGCACGATGCCAAGATAGGGCACAATCGGCTTTTCCGAAAAATAGGACGCATCAAGATCCCGAATGATGGATTTGCTGACGATAGGTTTTGCGTTAGAGTTAATCGGCTTTAGCTGATAGCCAGAATCGGTTTCTTCTGGGGCATAGAAACTGGGCACATAAACGCTTTCGATAGAACAAGCTGCCTCCAGAAAGGCTTTTTTTGTCCAGCCAGCTTGCTTGCTCTTTTTCAACAAATCGAGAAGGGCGTTAAGCGTTTCTTCACTTTCGCCGATAAATACCGCATCCATGAAATCAGCGATGGGTTCGGGATTAAAGATAGCCGATCCGCCTGCGATCACCAAAGGGTCTTCTTCGCTCCGTGAAGCGGAAAGCGCGGGGATACCGGCCATATCGAAAGCACGAACGATATTGGAATAGCACATCTCATAAGAGATATTAAACCCAAAAACGTCGAACTCATCCAGCGTGCTGTGGGTCTCCAAGGAGAACAGGGGAACATCGTTGGCCTTCATGGCATCTTCCATATCCGGCCATGGCGAAAAGACGCGCTCCACGTAAGTGTCCGTACGTTCATTTAAAAGATGATAGAGGATGGAAAGGCCGAGAAAACTCATGCCCACCTCATAGACGTCCGGGAAGCAAAAAGCAAAGCGGATATCGACATCGTCTAGATTTTTTTTGACCATATTCAGCTCGCCGCCGGTGTAGCGGGCGGGTTTTTCAACATCGGGTAGGAATTTCTCTATTTTATTTAGAACTTTCAAGTGTTTACCTCATATATATTAGGATGTTATGGTTTTTCTTATTATGAAAGATAATCTATCATGTTTGCAAGATTCGGTCAAACAAAAGAAAAGCAAATAAAAAAAAGACTCTGCACGTTATGGTGCAAAGTCGGTGGGAAACAGATTAATTATAGTTGTACTTTTTCCGGCTCTTGGATTTCGCCTTCGTCAACAATCGTAACCTTTTTAATACGTTGATCAACAGTGGGACGATCACCGACACCGGTGGGTACTGCGGCGATTTCATCCACCACATCCAAACCCTTAACGACTTTACCAAAAGCCGCATAGGCACCATCAAGATGCGGTGCATCGGCATGCATGATAAAAAACTGTGATCCGGCCGAGTCCATCTGGCAGGCTCTGGCCATGGAGAGCACGCCCCGTTTATGTACGACGTCGTTTGCAAAACCGTTTTCAGCGAATTCACCTTTGATGCCATATCCAGGGCCGCCGGTGCCCATGCCATGAGGGCAACCGCCCTGAATCATAAAGCCACTGATGACACGATGAAAGATTAGTCCGTCATAGAAGCCTTTATCCGCCAACGACAGAAAATTGGTGCAGGTGTTGGGTGCTTTATCTTTATATAGTTCAATCTCGATTTTTTTCCCATTTTCCATTTCAATGATTACCATGAATATTACCTCTTTGTTTTTTTTAAGAATTATAACACAAAGGCTAAAAAAAAGGCGATTTTTGTGCGCGATTGTTTTGGCTAAAGAAATTATCGTTTATTTCATCGATAAATGGTGTATAATGAAATAAATAAAAGTAACATTATAATATAGAGGAAAGAAAATGGCCGACGATTTATTAATCAGTGTGGATTCCACGACATCCCTTACTGAGGAATTACAAAAACATAATAACGTGATTAAGACGGATTTGACGTATTATGTTGACGGGGAAGAAAGATTCGATGCATTTTCTGATGCGTTGGAAAAATCCAAGGTTTACGACGAACTTCGTGATGGGGCAAAAGCCTCACCTGATAATATTACACCAAAGCATTTTATGGAGGACTGGAAGCCCCTTTTACAAGCGGGTAAAACGATTCTACATCTGTCGGTCTCTTCTAAAATTTGTAGTGCCTTTAGAAGCGCCAGCATTGCTGCGGACGCGCTTAATTCGGTTTATCCCGACAAAATTAGGGTTTTTGATACCTTGATTGCGGGTGGATGTGTGGCCGATATGGCGTTGGAAGCGGCAGATATGAGCGCGAAAGGGGCATCGGTTGAGCAAATTGTGGTACACCTAATGCAGGAGAGAGATAAGTATAACCTGCTGATTTGTGTGGATGATATCTCGCATGCGAAAGAAGATGGCATTATCAATACTTTTCAAGCTGTTATTGGCGAGATGATTGGTATTCGACCGATTTTGTATACAACAACAGATGGCAGAATTACGCTGGGTGGCATCGCAAGAGGGCTAAAAAACGTCTATTCTTTGGGAGTTGATATCATGGACTTCGCGAAATCAGATGAAACCACTTGGGCTTTAGTGGAGCACGCTGGTGATGAATACAACGCGCTGACAATGATTGAGCTGATTCGTGATCGCATTAAACAGATTAAAAAAACCGAAGTAGGTGTTATTTCGCCGATAATTGGTATTAATGCGGGACCGGGAATGGTGTGTATCTACTTTAAAGGTAAATCAAGAAACACAGTGAGCGAGTATGCCAAGAAGCTTAAGAAAAATATAAAATAATTTTTTTAAAAACTATTGCGAACGTTTTTATTTTGTGATAATATTCACTCAAATTGATATTTGCATTCGGACAAAGGGGTCTATGGAATTTGTAGTTATTTCATGACCTTTTTTATTATTTAGACGATGAAGTCTTACTAAACACGCTTGTTTTTTTGCGCGTTTTGTGAGGCTTTTTGTATTTAGGTTAAAAAAGATATTTTAGGAGAGAGAAAAATGGAAAATGTAATTATGCCTGATTTTGCCATTAATAACGTTTGGGTTATTATCTCGGCAGCATTGGTGTTCATCATGCATGCTGGTTTTGCGTGTGTGGAAGCGGGTTTTACCCAGTCCAAAAACACTGCAAATATTATCATGAAGAACTTTATGACGATTGCAATTGGTTCGATCTGCTATTATTTGATCGGCTATGCGCTAATGTATGGCACGTCGCAGGGCGGTTTGGTTGGCTGGATGCAACCCGCATCAATACCGGCAAACGAAGTCGGTGCCACGTTGGACTCACATGTTGATTGGTTCTTTAATGCCGTTTTTGCAGCGACTTGCGCCACCATCGTATCGGGTGCTGTGGCCGAGAGAACAAAATTTGGCGTTTACTTGCTTTTCTGCTTGGTGATGTGTTCGGTTATTTACCCCGTTACAGGACATTGGATCTGGGGTGGCGGCTGGCTTTCAGAGCTTGGTTTTCATGATTTTGCCGGATCGACAGCTGTTCACGCTATCGGTGGTTTTTCAGCTCTGATTGGTGCTAAAATGGTAGGCGCCCGTGCGGGTAAGTATCCGCATAGGGGTACAGTAAAAACAATTCCACCACACAGTATACCTTTGGGTGCTTTGGGTGTATTATTACTTTGGTTCGGATGGTTTGGGTTCAACTGTGGTTCAACCTATTCTGGAATGGACGGAAGCTTGGGTCTTATTGCGACCAATACGATTCTCGCCGGCGCGACAGGTGCTTTGAGTGCGATGGCATTCAGCTCATTGAAAAACGGGAAAGCGGATGTCGGATTGACGCTGAATGGATGCTTGGCCGGTTTGGTCGGTATCACAGCCGGATGCGATGCGGTTTCTCCGCTGGGCGCTTTGGCGATTGGTGCGATAGCTGGGGTTGTTATGTTGCTTGCTGTTGAGTTCTTCGACTTGCGTGCAAAAATTGATGATCCAGTGGGGGCTATCAGTGTGCATGGTATTTGCGGCGCGCTTGGCACAATCTTGGTTGGCGTTTTTGCGACCGAGGGTGGACTTTTATACAATGGTGGTTGGCAGATCTTAGGTGTACAGACATTAGGCGTTTTGGCCTGTATCGCTTACGCTATGGTGATCAGCTTTATCTACTTTGGTGTGGTTAAGAAAGTGGCTGGACTACGTGTTGAGCGCAAAGAGGAATTGCTGGGTCTGGATACCGCTGAGCATGGCATTTCCGCTTACAACAACATGGGTATTTTTGACCAGCTATAAACTGATATAGTGCTTTATACCTGTCTTAAATGACGGGATCAAATATTATTAATAATAAAAGGAGAAGTAAAATGACGAAGAAGTTTACATCAAAAGACGTACTTAAGATGGTAGAAGAAAACGACGTTAAATTTATCAGATTACAATTTACCGACGTTTTCGGCGTACTGAAGAATGTGGCGGTTACAGCAAGACAGCTCCCGGGCATCTTGGAAGATGGCGCTATGTTTGACGGTTCCTCTATCGATGGTTTCGCAAGAATCGAAGAATCTGACATGATTTTAATGCCGGATGCCGATACTTTCGAGATTTTCCCTTGGAGACCTCAGCAAGGAAAAGTGGCACGCTTAATCTGTGATGTTTTGACCACAGATGGCACACCTTATGCTGGTTGCCCACGCGGTGTTTTGAAGAAAGCACTGGCTCAAGCTGAGGAAATGGGATATACCATGAATGTTGGACCAGAATGTGAATTCTTCCTGTTCCAGCAGGATGAAGAGGGTAATCCCACTTTGATCACACATGACCAGGGCGGATACTTTGACATGGCTCCGGTGGACAAAGGTGAAGATGCAAGAAGAGAAATCTGTTTGACATTGGAAGATATGGGCTTTGAAATTGAAGCTTCCCACCACGAAGTGGCTGAAGGACAGCACGAAATTGACTTTAAATATGCGGATGCTTTAAAAGTTGCTGACGCTATCATGACTTTCAAAATGGTTGTTAAAACGATTGCACAAAGACATGGCCTATATGCAACATTTATGCCAAAACCGATCTTCGGAATCAATGGTTCTGGTATGCACGCCAACCAGTCGCTTTGCACAAAAGATGGCAATGCTTTCTTTGATAAGAGTGGCGAACTGCAACTTTCTGACGTCGCTTACAGCTATATTGCTGGTCTATTGAAGCACGTTCAGTCTATCGCTGCAGTAACCAACCCGACCGTTAACTCCTACAAACGTTTGGTTCCGGGTTATGAAGCGCCTTCATACTTGGCATGGTCCGCAAAGAACAGATCTGCGATCATCAGAATCCCGGCTGCCAGAGGCGCTG
>JBFLKV010000084.1:0-5075 GCA_040883365.1 Eubacteriales bacterium | reverse complement strand
ACACGAAACGAATCTGTTTTTGAGAACCAAAAAATTATATTGAACGATAAACGAAAAGATCAGAAAATATGCCAAACAAAGTACCCACTGCTTATGGTGCACGGTGTGTTTTTTCGAGATTTCAAGTATTTAAACTATTGGGGGAGGATACCCAAAGAACTCATCCAAAACGGAGCAACGATATTCTATGGCAATCAACAATCCGCGGCTTCGGCGGCTGATTGCGGACGAGAGTTGGCCGAGCGAATTGAGCAGGTACTGGCCGAAACCGGGGCTGAAAAGGTGAATATTATCGCGCACTCCAAAGGGGGATTGGATAGCCGATATGCCATCAGCCAATTTGGCGCGCTTGAACACGTTGCCTCGCTTACGACCATCGGCACACCCCACAGAGGATGCCAGTTTGCGGATCATTTGCTTTCAAAACTGCCAAAGCGTATCGCACGCTTTGTTGCAAAGGGTTATAACAAATCGCTTCTAAAATTGGGCGATAAAAACCCAGATTTTTTGGCTGCGGTAGCGGATTTGACAGCGGCCTCTTGTAAAAAAATGAACGAGACAGTTAAGGATGTTCCCGGGGTGTTCTACCAAAGCGTTGGGTCAAAGCTCAATAAGTCCTGGGGTGGGCGTCTGCCGCTGAATCTATCTTACCCGCTGGTACGGCACTTTGACGGGTCTAATGACGGACTGGTATCGACCGACTCCTTTGCATGGGGAGAAGTAAAACCGATTTTGACCGTAAAGGGGAGACGGGGGATATCGCACGGGGATATGATAGATCTGTTTCGAGAGAATATTCCTGATTTTGATGTACGGGAATTCTATGTGGACTTGGTGCATGAACTAAAAGCCCGTGGATTTTAGGTGACGTTGATTTGTTCATAATACTCACTAATAATATAGGTGAGGTGACTAAAATGAAGGAATTTAATGATTTTTTAATGGCCTTAACGGACGAAAACCATCGCAAACGTGCAAAAGACGTGCTGGACTGGGTCAGCGAAACATTTCCGATGCTAAAACCGGTCATCAAGTGGAACCAGCCGATGTTTACGGATCATGGCACATTTATTATCGGATTTTCCGCATCCAAACAGCACTTAGCGGTTTCGCCCGAACAGGCGGGTATGGAAAAGTTCAGCTCGGAGTTGAAAGAGCGGGGGATTGACCGTACAAAAATGCTGATACGGTTTCCGTGGGATAAACCGATTGATTTCGATTTGTTAAAATCGATGATTGAGTTTAATATAATGGATAAAGCAGATTGTGACGGCTTTTGGAGAAAGTAATAAAAAGTATTGGCATGCGGAGCGCATCTTTATGGGCGCTTTATAAGACAAAATATAAAGGATAACTGATTAATCAATATGACAGAGATTAAAAATGGTACGCTTGATCAAATAAAAAATGATTTTTTCAGTCTGTTTGGTTTATCAAAGTTTGAATTTGATACAATCATTTGTGATGATTTACAGACGTATTTTTTTGCGCTGAGGCCGGACTTAAAAGGACGGGTTACGGGTGATTTAAATAAATTTAACGGCACCATCGTTCATCCGAAAAGCAATCAAGGGAATTTTACACTATTAATAAATAAGGATTACTACGATAAAACGACCGCAAAAGGCACAAATGAGTGGATGGGTACTTTTGCACATGAAGCTACCCATATCGTGGATTACAAAGCGTATTTGGGGTTGTCAGGCGCCGCTGATTATGACGAAATACGCTACAGCGGTAAATACAATATGTTCTTTTTCTGGACCGAGTTTCACGCCCGCAAAAATGGTTATTACTTTTGGCAAAAGCAAACGGGGGTGGAGTATAATGAGGTTCGCCTTCAAGTCATCAAAGCCCAAGAATACCCGTTCCAAAAGAAATATTTGCTAGAAAAATATAAATCCACCGATGATGAGCAAAAACTGATGTACTATCTATGCCAGTTTATGGGGCGACTGGCGGTTTGGGAAGCGGCTTTCCCGAACTTCTTTGACAGCGCAAGAATCAAGGCGATATTGGATAAGTTTGATGGACCATTGAATGATTTTTATACGTTCTTTAAAGAAAACACTCATTTAGCAAAAGCATTTAATAATTTTGGTCAATTAAAAAGCCAGTTTTTAAAACTAAAATAAGCACAGAGAATACTCATAAAATCAAAAATAAGATTGGATTTATAAACCTTTAACAAACCTCTCTATTGCCGCATTCACCTGCTCAGGATTATCCCCGTTTGCGAAATGCGCGGCATTCTTGATAATCACCAAGGGCGCGCCGGTGTCTTTGGCCCATTCTTCGCAATACTGTTTCACTTTTCCCGTTTTGTCGTGATCGCCAAGAAGGATCAGCAGGGGACAGGTGATAGTAGTATCGTGATTTTCCTCAATGAACACGCGGTAGGCGATATCCATTTGTTTTATAATCTCAGCTTTGGTGCTACGCGCCAGCATTTTTGACATGGCATCGAAGGAATACGCGGTGCGCGAGACAGCTTTGGCCATGCTGCGTTTTAAAGCCTTTTCAGAGTATAGATTTGACATGGCAGCAATGCGTTTTAACAGCCATATATCCGTCTTGGAGTAATATTTATGCCCGAACGGTGTGGTATCCAGCGCAATGAGTCCGGCTGTACGCTCGGGGAACTTTTCTGCGAAAACTTGAGACGGGTAACCGCCCAGCGACATGCCCACCAAGACAGCCTTTTTGATGTTTTCCGCGTCTAAAATGGCGCAAAGGTCTTCGGCACAATGCTGATATGAAAAATCAGAATACGGGCAGGAAAGTCCATGAAGCGGGATGTCCCATGTGATTAAATTATACTTACCCTCAAAATATTCGACCTGTTTATCAAAAAGTGTGTTGTCTGCGGTGACGCCATGTGAAAAGACTAAAGCCACTTTATCGTCATTGCATAGTGAAACCCAGTAGTGTACCTTACCTCGGGGGGTGTCTATGATTTTTTTCAGCATTTTTTCTCCTTGTCAATCTCTAGGTTTATCACCGATGCTATGATACCTATATTTTTGTATTATTGTAACATATTGATGCGAAAAAAAGACATAGAATACTTTGCTTTTTCTATTAATGTTTTGGTTTTTCAGAACGAAACGAATGACAGAAGATCATCTATGAATGGGTGGTCTTATTTTGTGGTCGGGGTGACAGGATGCGCCCACTATCGTGTGCGCCGCACGGCGCGGCAGACCGCTTGTGCCATTCGACTAAAAGCAGTCCACAGGACTGCTTTTTAAACGTCTCATGCCTTCTTAAGGTTCAAATCCTATCCATCCACTTTCACAAAAAAAGAAGCAACCCTAATGGGTCACTTCTTATTTTGTGGTCGGGGTGACAGGATTTGAACCTGCGACCTTTTAGTCCCGAACCAAACGCGCTACCAAGCTGCGCTACACCCCGATGGAAGGTTTGGAGCCAACGGTGGGAATTGAACCCACGACCTGCTGATTACGAATCAGCTGCTCTACCCCTGAGCCACGTTGGCATCAAACAGACAAATGATATTATAGCACAAGGGTTTTTAGATTACCATATTTTTTTATGAAAAAAACGGTGATTTTTATAAAGTCATTACAGCAATTTTTTTTCCTTGTCGTTCTTATTCTGCATGTCATTTTGTTTTTCGCGCTGTAGAAGAAAGCGTATGGTGTGCGCGCATAGGATATAAATTAAGCTCACCATAAATCCTGAGGCGATATACGAATAGATTGGTGTTTCAAAATTGAGCAACAATATATCGGATGCAAAAAAAACAACCGCGGAAAGCCCAGTACAAGTGAGGACCGCGCGTATAAAACGCCTGATGAATATCCCAGCAAAAGCCATGCACAGGATATATATCGTCCATACCAATATCAGCAAAGGAGATCCGAAAATCCTTAATCGAATTTGGGTTGTGAAGGGCAGATTGAATAGAAGAAGAACCAAAAAGAAGGCAAGGCCGATTAAGGACAGCCACCAAAAAAGATAGCGGTTGAGATATCGCTCGGAATACTGCGGAGAAGATTCTCTTTTCCACTCACTGGTTTCTCTGTTATACACCCAGCGGATGCGCTTATCCTTCTTTTTAAAACTATAATAATCCTTAAACATGCGTCGATATACTTTCTTGGTCAAGTGTGTTCTTTTCGGTGTAGGCTTTAACCTGTTTTTTGGTTAGTGCACGCGGCAAAACCGCCTTGCAGTCCACTCTGAACGATATTTTAGGCATATCATCATATATATGCTCTAAAACCAAACCACCACGCGAATCGCGTCGTCCATTTTTACCATCATACTTATATAATCGCCCACGAGGGGAGGCCAAATACATGTAGTCAACGCCCCAAAGCCGAGCCACCATTTCATCGCCTTTGGACATTTCATCTGATCGATGTCCGGTACAGCTCGGATGGGTATGCAAAAAAGAAATGGTTTTAGGCATTAGGAGCCATAATAAATACCGCGTCACAACACCAAATACCACATTGTTGTGCGCACCGGTAAAGATTCGGCCATAGGTATACATTTTTTCGCGACGAGTTTGACCGTTTGAGCTTTTTACTTGAACAGACACGGGGTAGAGCACTGCACCGCGCTCACGGGCATCCATAGCAGTTAACGGCAGGGCTTCGCATCCAAAGGCGTGTGCGGCCAAGTCTTCACTTGTGAATTTTTTTCTTTTTTTCATCATTTAAATTATACCATAAAAGATTCATTTGCAGTTCAATACAATATTAAGCTGGAAATATATGTACTAGATGATATAATGAGATTAATTACTTTTAAGGACGAATATGGATAAATTAAAAAATATCGCGGTGCTTATTGACGCTGAAAATGCTCAACCTTCAACAATCAAGGAATTCCTAAAAAAGATTTCCTCTTATGGCTACATAGGAGTAAAGCAGGCTTTTGCTGACTGGTCAAAGCCTACTGCAAAAAATTGGGATGCGCAATGTAAAGCGCTATCAATCAATCGGGTAATGCAGGGGAGTGAGGTTAAAGGAAAAAATGCGGTTGATATTGCTTTGGTGGTTGAAGCCATGGATTTGCTTAACAAAAATCATTTTGATGGATTT
>JBFLKV010000083.1:0-5177 GCA_040883365.1 Eubacteriales bacterium | reverse complement strand
CCCAAACAACCCGAAACACCATGATACTTTTCAGGATCGTTCTCGGCGGGAGCAAATCCCTTGCCTTTGGTCGTGTGTACATGGACCACCACCGGCTTATCCGCACGCTTCGCTTTGGTCAGCGCTTTGGTCACCTGCTGAATATTATGTCCGTCCACCACGCCGATATAAGTGAAACCCAATTCTTCAAAAAGAACCCCACGCACAAACAAATATTTGATTCTACGCTTAAATTCGTCTACAAATCGATAAAGATGATGTCCAATCAGCGGTATTCTTTTAAGCAATGTGGCCAATCCACGTTTAAAGCGAATATAGCCCGCTCTGGAACGCAAGCCGCCAAAGTAGGTATGAATCGCGCCCACATTTTCGGCAATGCTCATCGCGTTGTCGTTAAGAACAATAATAAATTTATGTTTGGCTTGCCCCGCATCGTTGAGCGCTTCAAAAGCCATGCCCCCGGTCAGTGCGCCGTCCCCGATTACACTGACGACCGAATAATCATCGCCTGCCAAATCTCTGGCGCGTGCGATGCCTACCCCAGCCGATATGGAGGTGGAACAATGTCCAGCCGCAAAGATATCATGCTCGCTTTCATGCGGTTTTAAAAACCCAGAAAGACCGCCGTATTGGCGCAACGTATCAAACTGATCTTTTCTGCCCGTAATGATTTTATGCGCATAGGCCTGATGCCCCACGTCAAAGATGATTTTATCCTTTGGCGAATCAAAAACGGTATGCAACGCCAAAGTGACTTCGACCATCCCCAACGAAGATGCAAGATGTCCGCCGGTTTCATTGACTTTTTCAATAATAAACCCGCGCATCTCATCGGCCAATGATTCCAACTGTTTTATGCTATAGCCCTTGATATCCTCGGGGCTTTTTATATTATCCAAGTAATGTGTCATGTATATCCCTTCAATAATCAAAATAAAAAAGCATCATACACGTTCTGCTTTTAAACCCTGCTTTAAATATTAGTCGTCAAACTTTTTCTTTGCCTTTAAAGAAAACAACCAGTGAGCCAATCATAGAAACAATCTCACGGTTCCGCTTCATGGCGATGGTTTTACCAATCGCTTTGCCTGCCACGGTTGATGCAGCGATCAGCGAAGATAGCCCAATAGCGACACCACTCTCGATCAAAGATTGACCTTCTGCCGCCGCTTGGGTCACCACTTTTAGCGCAATTGCCGCTCCGGCCGCACCCGAGACGATACCACAAATATCACCGATTACATCATTGCAAAAGTTGGAAACAATATCCGCTTTTTTAAGCAGATTGAGCGCCGCTTTGGCATTTGGAATGCGCTTGGCTGACATGGCGATAAAGGGTTGTTGGTCACATGTGGCAAAGGCAACCCCCACCACATCGGCCAGAACGCCTAAAACCACAATCAAAATCAGAATAAAAAAAGCTGCGAAGACCGATAACCCTTGGGTAAAGTACTCCGCAACAACACTAACGACGGCCGCCAACAGTAAGGAAATAAAAAAGATTTTCAAAGCCCAATGTTTAATCTGTTTCGTTTTTTTTCCTGTTTCCGCCAAAGCCATCTACCTTAATTTTTATTATAATACGGTGGTAGTATGAAGGGTAAACCTTGCAGCATAGGTCCGGTAGAATTTCTCAGTGCGTGGCTCCTCGTCGCCGAAAGAAGCGGTTTCCCTTTAACACACACTACGCGACGTTACCGCACGCGTGACCGGATTACCATTAAGACCACACTATAATCCCCAACTTACCTGGTATACAGTCTAGGAGCTTTCCTCGACAGCACCACCACATCTTCTATCCTCTTTTGCAGTAATAGGTTTCAAACAGCAATCACGCATGTCCAGTATGGCCACTACTTACGACTGCATGTAATCTGAAATCCACCTAAATCCACTCAAGGCAAGCTACTCTGTACATAGCGTTTGGCCACATAACAGGTTTAACCCAAGCAGTAATCAAAAAAGACCACCCTCTTGGGCCCTCCACGGAAGCTGGGTCAACGCCTGCATGCCATTGCAGATCGCCCTTCAACCTTAACCCCCAGCATCAGCACCCGACTGGGCGTCAGCCGCCAACACAAGGGACTTCATCGATGTGCTCTTTAACGGATTTTTAGCCCCGTCTTCGAAGATGTGAGTACCGACTAGAATACTGCACCACCGTAATGGATTATATTATATAACCAAAATGCTTTCAAGGGGTAGGGTTTAAACGTAAAAATTTATTCACAACTGGTTTTTTATGCAAATTTCGCCGTTTGTCCGCCAAAAAAGACCGTTTCCGGCCTTTTAGATGATTCATTATCAATATAACTTTACGCTTTTGGTGCTGGTTTCTTCTCTGTTTTTTCTGTCTTCTTTTCTTCTTCTTTCTTTTCGTTCATTCCGTACTCATCCAAAATCTTTGCTTTAATCTCGGCCGCGATTTTGGGATTATCAATTAAATACTTGCGCGCATTGTCTCTACCTTGCCCAATACGCTCATTATTATAGGAGAGCCACGCCCCCGCTTTGTCGACAATCCCCGCTTGTACGCCCAGCGAAATCAGCGAACTTTCAAACGAAATGCCTTGACCATAGATAATATCAAACTCGGCCTGCTTAAATGGCGGTGCCACTTTGTTTTTTACCACCTTAACCCGTGTGCGGTTCCCGACCATCTCGGTGCCGTTTTTGAGTGTCTCAATGCGTCGTACATCCAAACGCACGGAGGAGTAAAACTTTAAGGCTCGACCGCCCGGCGTGGTTTCTGGGTTACCAAACATCACGCCCACTTTTTCGCGTAGCTGGTTGATAAACACCGCCACCGTGTGGGATTTGTTCAAAACACCTGCCAGTTTACGCAACGCCTGACTCATCAGCCGTGCTTGCAACGCCACGTGTGTATCCCCCATCTCACCATCGATTTCGGCTTTAGGCACCAGCGCCGCCACCGAGTCGATGACCACGATATCCAGCGCACCTGAGCGAATCAGCATTTCTGTGATTTCCAGAGCTTGCTCACCTGTGTCCGGCTGGGAAACATAGAGATTATCAATATCCACGCCCAACGCTTTGGCATATTTAGGGTCCAGCGCATGCTCTGCGTCAATAAACGCTGCTGCACCGCCCAAACTTTGCGCTGATGCAATCATATGCAACGCCACTGTGGTTTTACCCGAACTTTCCGGGCCATATAGTTCCACCACACGTCCACGCGGCACACCACCAACGCCGAGCGCAATATCAAGTTCCAAGCATCCGGTCGGAATCACCGATACATTGACGCCTTCGTTCTCGCCAAGTTTCATGATTGCGCCTTTGCCAAACTGCTTTTCTATCTGTGACAGCGCCAAATCCAGCGCTTTACTCCTACTATTGTCCATATTATTCTCCTCATCATCAAATAGCGAACATCTGTTTTAATCGTACTATATGTTCGTATTTTTTGCAAGCTTTTTTTTATAAGTTTTTTAAATCAAGCGCACCACGGTTGCGTAAAATATAATCCACACAGGACCATACCGAGAAAACAACGCCTATATAAAGCAGTGCATAGCCAAGATAGTAAAACATCTTTGGCAGAAGTTCCACCACCAAAAGGATGCAAATGGCGATAAACTGAGTCACGGTTTTAATTTTTCCTAAAATCCCAGC
Organism: Eubacteriales bacterium; assembly: GCA_040883365.1. Lineage (GTDB taxonomy): Bacteria > Bacillota > Clostridia > Christensenellales > CALMFG01 > CALMFG01. Next base: position 1,541 of record JBFLKV010000083.1, on the reverse strand, counting down.
CGCCATCACCTGACCCTTGGCCGCCGCCACCAGTCTAAAGCCGCTCATAATCATTTCACGCGCGATTAAGACAAACGCGATTACGGCATGAACCTTACCCACGCTCATCAGCATAATGATTCCTGCCAGTACTAAGAGCTTGTCCGCGATTGGATCCATAAACTTGCCAAAATCGGTGACCATATTATACTTTCTGGCCACCATACCATCCACCAAATCGGTCAGTGAAGCCACAATAAACACAACAAGCGCGTACACCGTGGCATGCGGTATTTTTAAATAAAACAGCAGAATAAAAACGGGTACCAACAAGATACGTATGGATGTCAAAATATTCGGTGTATTCATTTATTCTTTAATTTCCCCCATCAGGTCATGATATTCAGAATCAGTAATCGTAACGTCGTAAAATTCTCCGATATTCAGTGGCTCGGGTGCCGTAACAAATATTTTCCCGTCCGATTCGGGTGCACACTCATAGGATCTTGCGATATACATAAAGATATCCGCATCATATTCGTCGATAATCACGCGGTAAGTCTGCCCAATCTTCGCTTTATTCTTCTTAAGCGAAATCTCGGCCTGCACGGCCATCACTTCCTCTTTTCGCTTTTCTTTTTCCTTTTCGCTGACCGTTTCGGCCATCTTAAAGGCTTTGGTTCCCTCTTCCTTGGAAAAAGCAAAACATCCCAAGCGGTCAAATTCTGTCTGTTTAACGCTTTTAAGCAGCAGTTCAAAATCTTCCTGGGTTTCCCCGGGGAACCCAACCAAAAGTGTTGTCCGTAAAATCATATCCGGATATCGCGTTCGGATTTTCTTCAATAAATCCATCACCGACGCATAACTGCTCTTTCGGTTCATCGCTTTTAGTACCGAATCGCTGAAATGCTGGATAGGCATATCCAAGTATTTCACGATATTCGGCGTTTGATCAATCACCTCTAAAAGTTCGTCCGTAATGCGTTCTGGGTAGCTATATAGCACACGTAACCACGCGACGCCTTCAACCGCTGCGACTCTTCTTAACAGTTCCGGCAGTTGGGGTTCTGTATAGATATCCACGCCATACTGGGTGGTGTCCTGAGCAATCAGCGTGATCTCTTTTACGCCTCTTTCCACCAGCGCCTTGGCTTCCGTCACAATGCTTTCCATCGTCCGGCTGCGGTAGCGTCCGCGAATCATAGGGATCGCGCAATAGGCACAACGGTTATCACATCCTTCGGCGATTTTTATATATGCACTGTGTGGATAGGTGGTCAGCACGCGCGCATCGGCCTCGTAGTCGATATTCTCATTCTCAAAGAGCATTTTACGCTGTCCGGCATAAGCCGTTTCAACCGCATCGACGATGTCGTGATAGTTCTCAGTGCCAAGGAAAACATCCGCTTCGGGGATTTGGTCAAACAAGACGTCCTTATAGCGTTTGGACAAACAGCCCGTAACTATAATGCCCTTAAGCCCCGCGCTTTTCTTCAGCTGAGCCGTTTCAAAGATGGTATCGATCGATTCCTTCTTGGCATCATTGATAAACCCGCACGTGT
>JBFLKV010000013.1:0-2807 GCA_040883365.1 Eubacteriales bacterium | reverse complement strand
GTAGATCCACCAAACTCATCAATAAGAATAATGCTGGTCATCGGATATTTGGCTAAATATAGCCGATAGAATATCCGTGTGACTTCGTCGGCTAAATCAGCGGCCACAATCAATTCGCCCGTACAGATTTCACCGTCAAAATTGTAGTGCAAAACGCTGACATAATGAAGATCGTCGTAGGTGATATCATCCTGAGTTTCGGATGGAAAACTGGATCCGGTAATATATGCTTTAATTTCTTCGTTTAAGGGTTTATAGTAAAAACCTTCAGCGACGGTTGTTCGGCCATCATCGGGCGTTGGGGTGGGGGTCGGTGTTGGCGTTACCGTTGCGGTTGGCTGTGGGGTCGCGCTTTTCACACTTGTGCTTAATAAAGGAGAGGGTTCTAAAGCCGCCGTTTGACTGTTTTGGGCAGGAACGACTGTGGAAAAATAATAGACAACCAAGCAGGCAAGAATGATTAATAGTAAAACGATGATTATAATGATGAGTGGCAAACGGGGCATATGTTTTTTCTCCAAGTTTAATTATTATATATAGTAGCATTTATCGCAAGTCATCACAACTGCCGGTATGATTATATCGCTGTCAATATGCCATGATTAGAAGCGGTATGATATAATATAAAGATAAGAAAAGTCTCACGTTTTGCGATTAAGGCAAAGATATTTTGTGGGGCAAGATTAAAACGACAAACAAAATAAGGAGATATGAAAATGAGTGATAAAAATGATTGCAGACCATCGGGCAAACACAATGCTTCATCCGGCGCAGTGTATGGGTTGGGCCTTATTGGAGCAGCCATCTACTACATTTCCACAGCCACTACTTTTGGAATGGGTCTATTGGGTTTATTAAAAGCGATCGTATGGCCGGCGTTCTTGGTTTGGGAGCTTTTGCGCTATCTTGGTGCATAGGATTTATTCCGACGTATTTTATTGTGGCTAAAGGCTAAATGGTGAAAAAAAGAAATAGGATATCATTGTTTTTTGAAACGCAATGCAAAAGGATATAATGATTGTATTCGCAAGACCTAAGTGCTATACTGTAAAATCAATTAATAGAAGGTTGGGGAGTAGAAAAACATGAATGAAAAAAAGCGCCGGATTTTGATGACCATACTTGGGGTATTAACGGCCGGATTTAGTGTGGGGATTTTTAATTTCTCCATGTTTGGGATGGACCCGTTTCAGGTTTTGGCACACGGCATATGGGAGAAATTCCCAATTGGTTTTGGCACATTATATATGATCATCAATCTTTTGATGTTGGTGGTCATCTTTTTTATCGACAAAAGCAAAATTGGCTTAGGAACACTGATCAACATCTTCCTTTTGGGCTATGTTGTGCAGTTTTCATCCTGGCTTTTTGTGACGCTGATACCAGACCCTACTTTGGTGGTGCGCATCGCGGCGCTGATAGTGGGCATCGTCATTATCAGCTTTGGATCAGCACTATACTTTACGGGAGACTTGGGGGTTTCCACCTATGATGCCGTTGCTTTGGTTATGGCAGAAAAGAAGGTGGCTAAATTTCAGTACTGCCGAATCGGGACAGATATTCTATGCACGCTGATTGGTTTTTTACTGGGCGCGGTTGTGGGTATAGGCACCGTGGTGACTGCGTTTTTTATGGGCCCGATTATCGCATTTTTCAACAAAACAGTGGCCATCCCTTTTCGATACGGGAAAGACTATGCCCCTGAAACCGATTAAAGAAAGTTAAGCAAGACAAAAACCTGCTAAGAAAAGCGAAAACAAAGACAACATAGCAGGTATAAAAACGATATAGAAAACGGCTTGATGTGGCACGGGTATCCCGGGTGAACTATGTTAGGCCGTTTTATTATGCAAAAAAACTATCAGGACGAAGAAAAATCATGCTGCAAAAGTAGCATTCAGAGCAATGATTTCGACTGAATTTAGCAGAAAAACGACAACGTAATAAATGGTATAGAGAAAGATAAATCACTATAGTGTAAATTGAAAGAAAATAACACAATTATTGTTGACCGCTAAAATCAAAAATGCTATTATCTAAATAATGGAATAGTGTCAAAAATTTAATAAATCCAAAAAGGTGATTTTACGGGGTCACGAAAAAATATTTAGAAGCGGGGAAATTGATGATGAAGCGTCGGTTTGGTTTTTTTGTAGTGGCAATGATTTTGGTTGTGATTCTTACGGCAGGAGTGACTGTTAGTGCGGCGGGCGGGCCAAGCGAAGCAGAAGCGGAGCCTGTGAGTCCGAATGAGTTTTTTAGCTCAACGATCTCAGGCATAGGCACAACGCATTACTATGCGTTTACAGCCGAATCGGATGTGCCTGCTGTGTTTACATTAGTGGTTCCCAATGGAGCAGGGGTTTGTAAAGTTAGTATCTATGATGGTGCAAGCCCAGCACCCCCCATTCTTTCCGAAGATCAGACTGGGGATATCAGCGTGGACATTACGCCATCGGTTGGGGTGACCTATTTTATTAAAGTCGAGGCGTTACTGCAAGATGAAATATTCTATCACGGCCTCATCTATCAAGACAATGTTGGTGACGATGGCGCTAGTGCAGTTGAAATAAGGAATGGCGATGCTTTTTATACATATCTAGATGACATGGGGTCAAGCGGCGATGTGGACGTATTTAAGTATACGGTTGAGGCTGAAGCTGACCTTCCTTTTTATTTTAAAACGCATATCTATAATGAATACCAAGGCGAAGATCCAGAGACGCTGTGGACAGCCGAAGTTGAGGTTTATGATAATGAAGGCTTAACGGGAACGCCGATATATTCGACGGGCGGGCCTGTGTCGG
>JBFLKV010000082.1:0-4212 GCA_040883365.1 Eubacteriales bacterium | reverse complement strand
TTATCGATAGCATGCATCAGACCAAACTGGTGTGCTTCATAGGTTAATCCGCCCTGCATATATGCGATGCAGGGTTTTTTTATGGGGGCATCCGCCGAAAGTTCCAGCGACGCGCCTTGCATAAATGTGCCGGCTGCCATAATGACCGGGTTTTCATACCCCGGCATATCCCAAGGCACGGGCAGAACATGCGATTCCACCGGCGAACCTTTTTGCACCCCTTGAATAAATGCGATCAGTTCTTCTTCTGATTTAAGCTTGATGGATTGCGTGATATCCGTTCTGTCATCCATCGCTTTTGGCAGAACATCATAGCCGAGCGTCTCCATCACTTTTGCGGTCAGTGCCGCGCCTTTTAGGCTTTCCGCCACAATTTTCGGCGCTAAAAACAGCCCTTGGAAAAACGGTAGATAGGATCCCGCGTAAGAACCCACTTCCGCACCGATGCCGGGTGCCGTAAAATGCGCTTCGATTTCGTCGATTAATTCTGATTTTCCGACGATATATCCCCCATTCGGCGCGATTCCCCCACCGGGATTTTTGATCAATGAGCCTGCAATAATATCGGCGCCTGAAACTATAGGTTCGCTTGTTTCGCAGAATTCACCATAGCAATTGTCACAAATAACAAGACTGTTGGGCGAAAGTTCTTTTGTCATGGTCGCAATTCTATTGATCGTCGCGATTGAAACAGAACTTCGCCACGCGTAGCCGCGCGAGCGCTGAATATAGACGATGGCAGGTTTTTCTGATAATAGCGTTGATTGAAGTGCTTCAAGGTCGATTAAACCATCCACTGTCAAATCAATTTGCCGATAATGCGTACCATTTTCGATTAGCGTATTTTTCTTTACTTTATCAGTCAGGCCAATGGCCGTAGCCAACGTATCATATGGCATCCCAGCGACCGAAAGCAAGGTATCCCCCGGTTTTAACAGCGATTTAAGCATCAAATAAATCGTATGCGTTCCCGACAAAAGATGTGGACTAACCAAGGCCTTTTGGCCATTAAATACGCGCGAAAAAAGAGCAGAGAGCTTTTCTCTGCCCATATCAGAATATCCATATCCAGTTGTGGGATTAAAATGTGCAGAAGCGATTTTCTCTGCTTTAAATGCCGATAGAACCGTAGCCTGATTTTGCTTGGAAAGCATATCAAAACGTTGAAACACGTCTGACATTTTATTTTCGGCCGATAAAACCAAATCGACGACCGTACGCTTGACGCCTAGTGTTTCGGAAAGCTTTTGATTGTCCAGCATCTTCTATTCGCCAGTCTGTATATTAAAAGTAACTGTCTTTTGAGGTGTGATTGTGGAAACCGCATGCTTATAGACCATCATCTGCTTGCCTTCGGTATCGATGAGAATCACAAAATTATCAAAACCTTTAACTAGGCCTTTAATCTGAAAACCGTTGCACAGATGGATGGTCACCATCGTCGCGTCTTTTCTAATTTGATTTAAGAATACATCTTGCAGGTTGACTCCGGATTTTTGCATAACTTTAACCGCCTTATTCTTGATAATCTTATTCTATACCAGATAGCAGGTTTTTAAAACAATTTTTTTCCTGCGGATCTAGCCATATTATGCGTTTGTCGCGCTTGAACCATGTGATTTGTCGTTTGGCAAAGTGCCGTGAGTTGCGTTTAATCAGGCGCACCGCCTCTTCTTGACTGATATCACCTTTTAAATACGAAATGATCTCTTTATAGCCAATGGCTTTTAATGCTACCGGTGAAGACCCATAAGTCTCATACAGCGCTTTCACTTCGCCGACCAAGCCTTTTTCCATCATGATATCCACGCGTTGGTTGATGCGATCATACAGTATTTCGCGCGGAAAGTTGAACCCAAAAAGGCGAAAATCATAATCCTCACGCGGTTTTAAAAAATCGTAAGGTCGCTCTCCCCCACCTTCGTTCTCCAAAACTTCCAAGGCACGTATGATGCGTTTTTCATCGTTTGGATGAATGCGAGCTGCTGCCCCTGCATCTTTTTTTTCTAGCCGCCTATAAAGATAATCCAAACCTTTCTCAGCAATCAACGCAGACATTTTATCTCTGAATGCGTGATTGGTTTGTGTCTTTGTAAAGTCAAGATGATAAACCAGTGAATGGATATATAGTCCTGTGCCGCCAACGATAATAGGTGACATATTATAATTATGTAAATCACAAATGATACCAAACGCGTTTTCTTGGAAATCAGAAACAGTAAAGGGCTCATCTACATCCACGATATCGATCATATGATGCATGACACGTGTTTGTTCCTCTTTTGTGGGTTTAGCTGTACCGATATCCATCCCACGATAAATCTGCGCAGAGTCCGCAGAAATCAATTGGGTATTCATATGTTCAGCCAGACACATGGCCACGTCAGATTTTCCGCTGGCCGTAGGTCCTAAAATAACAATCACTTTTTTCAAAACCCTATACCGTCCTTTTAAACACCTTTTCCAGCTCCTTTTGGGTCAAAACGGCAATAATCGGTCGGCCGTGCGGGCATGCCGGAATATGCCCGGTGTCAATAAATTGCTCAAGCAGATATCTTGATTCCTCAAACGGCAGCACATTTCCCGCTTTAATCGCGCTTTTACAGGATTTCATAATCAGCGCTTCAACTTGGCTTTGTGTGCCTTTATTCGCACCAAAGGCGGTGTAGATGTCGTCGAGTATCGCGTCCAGCGACAAATCGGTCAAATCACTCGGCACTGCCGAAAAACTGACACTTAATTTTTCATCTAAAGAGAAAATAAATCCTAAATCATTAAGCTCCGTCTTATGCGCTTTGAGCAGCTCATATTCTTCATTGGATACAGTAAGGGCTTCGCTGAGCATCAGCATCTGAGATTTTGGTTTTCTTTTCTTATAATTCTCCATCAAACGGTCAAAAATAATCCGCTCATGCGCAGCATGCTGATCGACCAAGAGTAAGTCCTCACCACATTCAGCCAAAAGATAAGTGTTTTTGAAGCTGCCGATATAACGAATATCAGGCGCAATCGTAATTTTTGTTATCTCAGGCGTCTGATTTTCGTTTTTATCCAAGTGGGGTGTGGATGCAAAATCAAGATCAATCGTAAAAGCGTTTTTAGGGTCATCGGGGACCGCCTGGTCTAACCCGGAGGGTGCCGAAACAAAGGGTTTATTTTCGGCAGGAAAACCAAAGATATCATCAACTTTGGATGCAAGTATATCTTCCTTATTTCGCTTATCTTTTGTTTGCAAAGGTTCAAATACTTGTTGTTCGCTTTTTTGTTTCTCTTCCGTCTTTGGTTTCATTGTGATTCTAGGTAGAGATACGGTTGAGCTTAAGCTGAAGGAAACCGCCTCTTCCAAAGCTTGGCTAAGGGCTTCCCCGTTTTTAAACTTGATTTCCAGTTTGTTCGGATGAATATTGACATCTGTTTCGCTGGTTGGCATGGTGACGCTGAGCACATAGAATGGGAAAAGACCGGGCACCAACCAAGTGTCATAAGCCTTTGCGATGATTTTCGTCATGGCATCACTTAAAATATAGCGCCCGTTTATAAACAAAGACTGCATTTTTCTGTTCTTAAATGCATATTGCGGTAGACCCAAAAGACCGGATATGGCAATACCGTCTGTTTCGTATTTAACAGGGACCGTCTTGCTCCCAATATCCGCACCATAGATTGCCGCGGCCGCAGAAGAGAGTTTACCATCCCCGAAACTCTGCATGACTGTTTTGTCGTTGTTGATATATTGTATCGCTACATCCGGATACGCCAAAATAAAACGCGAAACGATATCTGAAACAGCCGCGCCCTCGCTACCATGGGTTTTTAGAAACTTTAGCCTAGCAGGGGTGTTATAGAAAAGATTTTGCACTAAAATTGTGGTGCCGTCAGCCATGCCGATATAAGTTTTTTCCTGCAAAACACCGCCGTTGACCACCAGCTTGATGCCGATATCCTCCGCCGCACTTTTGGTGGAAATCTCCACTTGCGAAACAGCCGCAATGGCCGAAAGTGCCTCACCGCGAAAACCCAAAGTCCCGATGGCGTCCAAGTCAGAAAATTCACTGATTTTAGACGTGGCGTGACGTTTAATCGCCAAAACCGCATCATCTTGGCTCATGCCACTTCCGTTGTCGGTGACCCGCACTTTTTTAACGCCGCCATCGGCTATTTCAACCGTAATCGCTGTCGCGCCAGCATCAATGCTGTTTTCCATCAGTTCTT
>JBFLKV010000081.1:0-4168 GCA_040883365.1 Eubacteriales bacterium | reverse complement strand
CGCACTCTAACGTACGAAATCTTTCCGTCATCTGCTGTCACATAATATGGATGATTCACTTCCAAAACGCCTTCTGCGATTGGCACACCATCCGCATTCTTCAAAATGGCTGGATCGCCAATCTCATAATCTTCGTCTTTATCGTCAGCAAACACGAGGGTAATCTCATCTGTCAACATATTGATGTCCTCGATTGTGGCGTCCTCAGCCGATCCATCCATGAAAATCTCAAGCTCATCGCCTAAGCTGTATATATCTATGTTTTCCACTTTCATCGTGGCCTTCATTCGGTCGTCCGTCGAAATCACAATCAACGCGCCATGTTTTTGCAAGATATCATCCACGTCGTCATCTTCGCTTATATAAACGGCTTTCACGCGCCCTTTTACCTCAGATTCAATCAATCGCTCATCGTCTGTGTCGATGTATTGAATACTGATTTCCATATTATCTATCGCGCTACGTTGCGAATCGATCAAATCGTCCAGCGTGTCCGATTCCAAAACAGCAATGACATCGCCCTGGTCCAGCACATCGCCGTCTTCGGCCACTACCTCTTTTACTTCCGAGGCGTAATCCACATACAACGTTTTACTGTCCTTAGATTCCACAGCACCCGAACCATTCACCGTCACCTTAATGTCGCCCAAAAAAGCGGTTTCGGCTTCATATCCGCTAAATTGCTGGGCAAATTCTTTCTTTGCTTTTTGTGCCATAAAGATTCCGCCCGCAGCCAAAACGACTATAATCGCAACCCATATTATCCACTTTTTACTCTTCTTTTTACTCGGCATCGTTTTCTTACTCCTTAAAAAATTTATTAAATTTAGTCTTCTTTTGACATATTCGTTTTGATTCTATCCAGATAATCCTCAAAAATTTCCAGGTCTTCTTTTGTAAACCCTTGAGTCATTTTTTCAATCTGAATCCCAATCTGTTGTTTTATTTCGTTACCAACATCTAAAAGCTTATCTGTTGCAAACAGTTTTTTTCGCCGTTTGTCATTTTCGTCCACTTCGCGACGGATAAACCCGCCGACGATCAGATGCTTGATGCCAATCGCCACCGTCGCTTTATCCAGTTCCAGCTCTCGGCAGATATCATCAGCATACACGCCAGGACTATTCAAAACAATTCTGGCAATTGCGAGCTGGCCGATACCCACTCTGCGGTAACCACGTTCCTTCATGAACTCAAAATTTTTCGTCCCGATGGCGCGGGATATTGACATGATTTTCTTGATTAATCCTTCCATCTCTCCACCTCCGCTATCATTTAGACAGCGTCATTATATCGCCTTTTTAGTTTTGTATCAAACTAATATTCTGTGAATTGTTTATGAACAAGACGTGAAGAATAGTTTGATATCAAACTAATTACTTGGCAGCCCTATATTCATCCCTTGCACGATATGATAAACTGGTATCAAAAAAAGCGAAATGGAGCCTGAGCAATGGAAAAAGGCTATATACAAATCTATACCGGCGATGGCAAAGGCAAAACCACAGCCGCTTTTGGGCTGGCGTTGCGCTGTGCCGGGCGCGGCAACCATGTACTGATCGTCCAGTTTATGAAAAAGATGGACACGGGTGAACTAAAGGCAATTGAACCCATAGAAAATATCGAAGTCCTCCGCGTCTGCCAGACCGTACGCTTCTCTTTTGAATGGACCAAAGAAGAGAAGGCACAGGAAAGAGAAAATGCGCTTCAGATGCTAAAGACACTCCAATCTCGGATGACAAAGGATATTGACCTTTTGGTTCTGGATGAAGCATTGGGGGCCATATCCGCTGGTGTCCTGACCGAAGAAGAACTTTTAGGTTTGATCGATAAAAAACCTGAGCATGTCGAGATTGTGCTGACCGGGCGAAACTGTCCGGATGGATTACGCAAACGCGCCGATTTAATCACCGAGATGCGCCCCGAGAAGCACTATATGACCTGTGGCGTCAAAGCACGAAAAGGCATTGAGTTCTAGCCAAACAAAAAGGCGCCCTGCTCTGGACGCCCTTTTTTGTTATTATTTATTTTAGGTTTTCAGGATTCAACGGCTTTAGACTGTCCAAAACGAACATGCCGTCCTTTCGAATCATCACATCGTCAAAGTATATCTCGCCACCGCCATACTCGGGTGTTTGAATCTTGACCAAATCCCAATGCACCGCTGATTTGTTGCCGTTAAAGGCATCATCATAACTGGCGCCGGGTGTGAAATGGAAAGACCCTGCGATTTTCTCATCGAACAACGTGTCTCCCATCGGTTTTGTGATGAATGGATTCACACCAATCGCAAATTCGCCCACAAAGCGTGCGCCTTCGTCCGTGTCAAATATCTTGTTCATCAATTCCGAATTGTTGGACGTCGCATCCACAATTTTGCCATCCTTAAAGGTCAGCTTGATGTTTTCAAACTTAAAGCCGCGGTTAAAGGACGGCGCATTATATGTGATTGTGCCATTGACGCTGTCTTTCACCGGTGCAGTATACACTTCGCCGTCCGGAATATTCATCTCACCCGCGCATTTGATTGTGGGTATATCTTTAATGGAAAAGCTAAGGTCAGTCCCCTCGCCGGTCAACCGTACTTTGTCGGTTTTGTCCATCAGGTCTTTCAACCCTTGCATCGCATGATCCATCTTAGAATAGTCAAGGTTACATACCTCAAAATAAAAATCTTCGAACGCTTCGGTACTCATGTCCGCCATTTGGGCCATGTTGGGCGTTGGGTATCTTAGCACCACCCACTTGGTCTTGGGTACACGAATCTTAAAATGCACATCGGCATAATATTTGCTCATATAGTATTCCATGATCTCCGGCGGAACATCTGTGGTCTGGGACACATTGTTGGCTCCACGGATACCGATAAAAGCCTGCATCTTGTCCATGCGTGGTTCATCTATGCTGGTTAATACATCAATCTGCTCTTTGCTGGCGCCCATCAAAAGCTGACGGGTAACCGCACTTCGCTCATTGTCTACAAACGCGTTACCTCCGGCTTTATGCACGGCCTTAATTAACGCTTCTATTAACGCATCATCGCCATCGATGGTGTGGATCAGTACATTTTCCCCTTTTTTCACTTTGCATGAATAATTGACCAATCCGTCGGCCAATTTTAGAATTCTTGCGTCTACCATTAGTTTTTCTACCTCTTTTCTCTATATAACATGTTAGGTCAACATGTATTCATAAAAAAAGTATATCAAATTAGCAAAAGCTTGACAACAACGGGCCCCATCTAAAAGACTTTAAAAAACGAGTTGTGTTTTGCGTCAATTCATATATAATGTTAGAGTAGCAAAAATAAATATTAATTTTAAAAATATATATTTTATTTAGGAGGAAACACTTATGGCATTGGTAACAACAACCGACATGTTCAAAAAAGCGTACGAAGGCGGTTACGCGATTGGTGCGTTTAACGTCAACAACATGGAGATTATCCAGGGTATCACCGAAGCAGCAGAAGAACTGAAATCCCCAGTTATCCTGCAGGTATCTAAAGGTGCTAGAGCTTATGCAAACGCAACCTATCTTCAAAAATTAGTGGAAGCTGCAGTGATCGAAACCGGTTTGGACATGGCGCTTCATCTGGACCATGGTGACACTTTTGAAACTTGTAAATCTTGTATCGACGGCGGCTTCACCAGCGTTATGATCGATGCATCCCACCACTCATTCGAGGAAAACATCAAACTGACTAAACAGGTCGTTGAATATGCACATGACCACGGCGTTGTTGTCGAGGCAGAACTTGGCCAGTTGGCCGGCGTAGAAGACGATGTTAACGTATCTTCCGAGGATGCTTCCTATACCCGTCCTGAAGAAGTTGAAGAATTTGTTGGCAAAACCGGCGTGGATTCATTAGCGATTGCTATCGGAACCAGCCACGGCGCATTCAAGTTCACAGGTGAGCCGAAACTGCGTTTTGACATTTTAGAAGAAATCACCAAAAAGCTACCCGGATTCCCGATCGTTCTTCATGGCGCTTCATCGGTTATCCCCGAATATGTAGAAATGATTAACCAATTTGGTGGCGATATGCCTGGTGCAAAAGGCGTGCCCGAAGAGATGCTTCGCCAAGCTGCAAGTTCTGCGGTCTGCAAAATCAACATCGACTCGGATATCCGCTTGGCCGTGACCGGCACGATCCGCAAATATTTCT
>JBFLKV010000080.1:0-10244 GCA_040883365.1 Eubacteriales bacterium | reverse complement strand
TATCCTGCCTGTTTGTAGAGCGGTTCGCGATATCGGTCAAACACACTCTTGGCCACCTCGCCTTGCTCGCAGGAGAGCCCGGTGATATCCGCCGGCAAACAGTGCAGATACAGCGCTTTGCCGTCCTTGGTCAGTGCCATCTTTTCTTCGGTGCATTCCCAGTCGGTATGCTTGGCGTTTTCGGCCAGCAGTTTTTGTTCCAAGGCCTTAATACCGTCAAAATCGTTATTGCCATATAGCTCGGTGCGCTCTTCCATGGCCGCATAAGACGCCCAGGATTTAGGATAAACGATGTCTGCGTCCTTAAACGCTTCATCCATGTCATAGGTCTTGGTGTAGCTTCCGCCGCTGGCGGCCGCATTTTTCTTGGCCACATCTTCCACTTCGCCCATCAGGTCATAGCCCTTGGGGTGCGCCAACGTCACATCCATGCCAAAGCGTGTCATCAGGCCAATCACGCCCTGCGGCACCGAAAGCGGTTTGCCGTAGGAAGGCGAGTACGCCCAAGTCATGGCGATTTTTTTGCCTTTTAGGTTTTCCACGCCACCAAAGGTATTGATGATATGCAGCATATCGCTCATCGCCTGTGTGGGGTGGTCAATATCGCACTGCAAATTGACCAGCGTGGGACGTTGTTCTAAAACCCCGTCCTCATAGCCGTCCTTCACATATCGTGCGACGTTTTTCATGTAGGTGTTTCCCTTGCCGATATACATATCATCGCGAATACCGATAACATCCGCCATAAAGGAAATCATGTTCGCCGTCTCGCGTACGGTTTCGCCGTGAGCAATCTGGCTTTTGCCTTCGTCCAAATCCTGCACTTCCAAACCCAAAAGGTTGGCTGCCGAAGCAAACGAGAAGCGCGTGCGCGTCGAGTTATCGCGGAACAGCGAAATCGCCAAACCGCTATCAAATATTTTGGTCGAAATGTTCTGCTCACGCAAGGCTCTTAAGCCTTCGGCCACCGCAAATGTCGCGGCAATTTCATCATCGCTTTTTTCCCATGTCAGAAAAAAGTCATTAAGATACATATTTTTTGTGTTCAGCTTTTTAATCTTTTCAATCAGTTGCTTGATATCGCTCATATCTTTCCCCTTAAAAAATTATACTAAGTCTTTATAGCAGGTCGGCAGCGCCGCATACACGGCCGCGCATTTCACCAAGTCGGCTTTCCATGTCTTCTCATTAGGCGCATGTGCCTGTGCTTCTTTGCCCGGGCCAAACCCAATGCAGGGGATGCCCTCTCTGCCCATAATGGAAACGCCGTTCGTGGAAAATGTCCATTTATCCACAACCGGTGCACCGTACATACCTTCATATGCACAAGCCATCGCTTTGGTCGGATCGGCATCCTCCGGAATCACCCAAGTGGGGAAATAACAATCCGTCGGGTAGACCAGCTCGGTATAGCTGGGTCGGTCATACTTATACATGCTAACGCGTGCACTATATTTTTTCACGGATGGTAAAGCTTCAATTTCAGCCAAGGCCGATTTATAAGTCTCTCCATCGGTCAATCGTCTGTCTATCGATATGGCACAACTGTCGGCCACCGCACATCGCGACGGCGAAGTGAAGAAAATCTCGCTGACCGCCAAAGTGCCTTTGCCGAGGAAATCGTCCACGTGCAGTTTATCATTCAGTGCGCGTACTTCCTGCAAGATGTCCGCCATCTTATAGATGGCATTATCGCCGCGCTCTGGCGCTGAACCGTGGCAGGAAACCCCGTCCACATCCACGCGAATCTCCATGCGTCCGCGCTGGCCGCGGTAGATGTTTCCGTCGGTCGGTTCAGTGATGACCACAAACTCCGGCCGAATGTTTTCTTCGTTAATCAGGTACTGCCAACATAGCCCGTCGCAATCCTCTTCCTGCACCGTGCCAGTGACCAGCACCGTATAGCCGGCCAAAAGCCCCATGTCTTTCATCATCTTGGCACCGTACACTGCGCTCACCAATCCGCCCAGCTGATCGCTGGTTCCTCTGCCGCCAATCTCGGTATCCGTCTCATAGCCTTCATAAGGGTCAAATTCCCAGTTATCACGGTTTCCAATGCCCACCGTGTCAATATGTGCGTCATACGCGATAATTTTATCGCCATCGCCCATATAGCCCTGTATATTGCCCATGGCATCCACCTTGACCGCGTCAAAGCCGAGTTTGTCCATCTCCTGTTTAATGCGCTCTACCACCTGTTTCTCACCGCAAGATTCCCCAGGGATTCGGATTAGGTCCCGAAGAAATGCTGTCATCTCTTTTTCATAGGTGCCCGCTTTTTCTTTAATCAGATTAAAATCCACGTTTATGTCCTCTTTTCCTCTTATATCAATAAACATTTTATTCGTTTAATAACCAGCGCTATTATATCACGGCTTTTGTTTCCTTTTCATATCATTTTAATATTATAAAGCATTTGCCTCTATTTTCTTTGTTATATTAATTAGTCTTCCGGCTTCTTGACACTGCCCGCTCAAAAAAAGTACAATTGGTGTGCAACAATAATATGTTTATATTAACAATAAAATAGATGCTCATTTAAAGGGAGGCTTTTTAAAGCATATGGCAACCAAATTTAATCAAATCGATTTACATATCGACGAAGCGGGCTTAAAAAACTCGGTGAAGCGCGCAAAGGAAAAAGGCATTATCCTGCCCACCTTTGCCGAGATGAAGAACCCGAATATGATCAAACAATCCATCAAAGATGAACTGAAAACCAAAGGCTTATGGGATATTGACCCCCGTAACCTTTTCCGTATTACATGGCACAACCAAGCCACCGAAAGCGGCGGCGGATTCGGCGATGTTAACTATCTTGAGATTCCTTCTGAAATGAGCGGCGTGGACGCGCGTATCATCGCTATTTCCGGCAAATGGTTCCCCACCGGTGCCCATAAAGTGGGTGCGGCATATGGATGCTTGGCCCCACGTCTGATTACCGGTCAGTTCGACCCCAGCCGTCAAAAAGCGGTTTGGCCGAGCACAGGCAACTACTGCCGTGGCGGTGCCTATGACTCCACCTTGCTGGCTTGCGAATCCATCGCTATCCTGCCCGAAGGCATGAGCAAAGAGCGCTTTGAGTGGCTGGCTTCTGTCGCGGGTGAAACCATCAAAACCCCGGGCACCGAGAGCAACGTCAAAGAGATTTTTGATAAATGTTGGGAGCTTAGAAAAAGCGGTGAAGATTTGATGATCTTCAACCAATTTGATGAGTTTGGCAACTACTTGTGGCACTATGACGTCACCGGTCACGCGATTGAAGGCGTACTGAAAAAAGTGATGGGCGAAAACGAACGCTATCATGGGCTGATTTCCTCCACCGGTTCGGGTGGAACGATTGCGGCGGGTGATTACTTAAAAAAAGTCTTCCCCACCTCCAAGATTGTGGCCTCCGAAGCCTTACAGTGCCCCACCATCTACCAAAACGGATTTGGTGCGCACCGCATTGAAGGCATTGGGGATAAGCATATTCCTTGGATTCACAACGTCAAAAACACCGATGTCGCTGTGGCTGTAGACGACGAAGCCGCTATGCAGTTTATCCGCTTGGCCAACGAACCCGAGGGTATCAAACTGCTTAAACAAAAGGGCATCTCGGACGACCTCGCTTCCAAATTGGATTGGATCGGTATTTCGGGCGCGGCCAACATCATTTCTGCCATCAAATACGCCAAGTATTTCGAGCTGAAATCCACCGATGTCGTTGTCACAATTTTGACCGACAGCATGGAGATGTACGCAAGCCGCCTTGAAGAACTCAACAAAGAGGAAGGCCCCTTCACCGCTACAGCAGCCGCTATGGCCAATGCGCGGTATCTGGACGGTCTTGAAATCGACTATATTAAAGAGCTTAACTACTATGACCGCAAAGCGGTGCATAACCTAAAATACTACACCTGGGTAGAGCAACAAGGCAAAACGTATGAAGAAATTGTGGCGCAGTGGGAGGATGAATCCTACTGGACAGAGATTCCAAAGCAAGTGGATAAGCTGGATGAACTGATTAAAGAATTTAACCGATTGGTGGAAGCCTAAGGGCCGTTTTTAGGAGAAAACCAATGAAAAGAGATTTGATTAAATTTATAGAAAACACCCACAAAACCGAAAGCGCGAATGCGCTTTTGGCTTTGTTTACCGCCGATGCACGCGAAAACACCCGCGGTATTCACAAGCATTTCAACGTGCAGCCCACGCCTTTGGTCAAACTAAACGCTTTAGCTAAAGATATGGGGGTTGCTGCTTTTTATGTTAAGGACGAATCCCAAAGAGGCAGCCTGAACGCCTTTAAGCTTTTGGGGGGCTCACATGCCATCACGCAAATTTTATGCAAGATGACGGGCTTGACGCCGGATGAATACTTTTCCGGCTCGGCTGAATCTAAAGAAAAAATCGTCGCATTGGGCGAGCTGACCTTTGCGGCTGCATCCGACGGCAACCATGGCCGGAGCGTAGCCTATGCGGCACATTTTGTGGGTCAACACGCCATCATCTATATGCCCAAAGGCACGGCTGAAGACAGAATCAAAAACATCGAAGCATTAGGCGCAAAAGTGGTGGTCACCGACGGCAACTACGATGATTGCGCACGGATGATCACCGAGGACAGCGAAAAAAACGGCTGGGTGATGGTGCCGGATACCGCCAGCGAGGGCGATCCGCAAATCGCCCGATGGGTGATGCAGGGGTATTTGACCATGGCCTCCGAGATTATCGAACAAATCGATGCCCCACCGACCCATGTATTCTTACAGGCCGGCGTTGGGTCTATGGCCGCGACTATGCTGACCGCGCTGAAGCTTGAATATCAAAAGACATTACCAAAATTCTATATCATGGAGCCCCACCAAGCCGATTGCTTTTTCCGCTCGGGCGAAAAAGGCGAAGCGGTGAGCGTCGAAGGCGATTTGGACAGCATTATGGCTGGATTATCCTGCGGCGTGCCCAGCCCAGACGCTTGGAACCTTATCAAAGACTACGCTGACGGATTCTTTTCCATCAACGATATTCTTTCGGCCAACGGTATGCGCATTCTGGCCAATCCGATAAAAGGAGATGCCAAAATCATCTCGGGCGAATCCGGCGCTGTTGGTACAGGCCTTATCGATTATATCGTAACGCAAGATCAGCAAGCAAAAGACACTTTAGGGCTTGACGAAAACGCCAGAATCTTGGTAATATCCACAGAGGGCGACACCGACCGCAAAAATTATCGGGACGTCGTATGGTACGGAAAACACAGCCAGTACTAAATACCTTTTGGGGATGGTTATAACATGAAAAATTTCTTGGCGAAAAACTTTTTAGCCGACGAATACTATACGCTGGATACAATCAGTGATGCTTTTTTAGATGAGATGGAACGCGGACTTTCGGGTCATTCGGCTTCATCTCTTTTAATGCTGCCATCATTTGCTTTGGTGGACAGCGATATTAAGCTGAATCAAAAAATCGTGGTGATTGATGCCGGCGGCACCAACCTTCGGTTTGGCAGCGTTTGGTTTGATGAAAACGGTGAGTATCATATTGAGAACTTTAAAAAGCAAGCGATGCTGGGCACAGACAAAGCCCTGACAAAAGATGAGTTTTTCTCTGGGATGGCAGATCTGGTGTTGCCTTATCTTGAAGACACCAATCTCATCGTCATCTCCTTTGCTTACCCAACCACCATCACCGAATGCATGGATGGACAAATCATTAAGCTGGTTAAAGAACTAAAAGTGTCCGGCGTAGACGGCGCACTGATTGGCGTGGAACTGACCAAGCAATTGGAACGTTTGGGTAAATCCGATGTCTGCGTGATGGTGACCAACGACACAACGGCCACCGCCTTTGCCGGCAAAGCACAGACCATCGGTCAAGATTATAAGAGCCATATTGGTGTCATCGTGGGCACAGGCATGAATACCTGCTACCCTGAAAAGATGGACGCCATCCAAAAGCTGCCCGATCATATCGGAGAAGCGCGCATGATGGTCAATACCGAATCCGGTGGATTCGACAAGATTTTACGCTCAGATATCGACAAAGCCTTCGACGCCTCCACTACAGATGAAGGCTATCATGTGCTAGAAAAAATGGTCAGCGGCGGATATATCGGCGGACTATGTGACGCCTACATCAAAGCGGCCGCCAAGGAAAACCTGTTTTCATCCGTGGCCTGCCAATCGCTTTTAGCTGTCGAATTATCCAGCATCGATATCAGCGAATTTATCACGCACGAGCCCAACGCCAAGCTATGCAAGCTCATCACCGAAAAATCGGACACTGACGCTTTGCACGAGCTGTTGGCGCACATTATCCGAAGAGCGGCGAATCTGGCGGCTTTGCAGATATATGCTTTGGCTTTAAAGTGCAGCAAGCCGGGCGACCGTGTTTGCGTCACCGTGGAAGGCACCACTTTCTATAAACTCCCGCGGATGAAGGAACAAACCCAAGAGTTTTTGGACATTTATATGACAAAAGCAGGTCTGAAATATGATATTTTAACCGTGGAGGATGCTGTCATGAAAGGCAGTGCCGCCATTGGTCTGCAACAATAGACTTAAATTAAAGCAAACGTCTTAAGCTATCTAAAACAAAGCAAGAAAGACAAACGCTTCATGGCAGATGCGTACCCACTGTATGCTATCGGCTTGAAGCGTTTTTTAAAGAGGCGAATGAAAGCCTGATGCTTCTTTTTTTTATGCTTTCATGATATACTAGCGCCGACGTTTTACAAGAGGAGAAAAACATGTTTATCGCAAAAGATTTAACTGATTATAAAGTGCTGGATACCGGCGACGGAATGAAGCTGGAAGATTGGGGGGGTACCTTGCTTTCGCGCCCCGATCCGCAGGTGATTTGGCCAAAAACCAGCCCAAACATTTGGCAAAAGGCGGATGGCGTCTACCACCGTTCGGATACCGGCGGCGGAGAATGGCAGTTTTCCAACTCCAACATCCCCGAGCGCTGGTCGTTTAACTATAAGGGGATTAAAATGTATGTTAAACCGACCGGGTTTAAGCACACGGGCGTTTTCCCCGAACAAGCCGCCAACTGGGACTGGATACGCGAAAAGATCAAAGACAGCAACAGAAACGCACCCACCGTTTTGAATCTTTTTGGCTACACCGGCGGGGCTTCTTTGGCCGCGCTGTCTGTGGGCGCCAATGTGGTGCATGTGGATGCCGCAAGGAGCATGATTGAATGGTTTAAGGAAAACTTAAGCCTTTCGCACTTAGATAAAAAACCCATTCGATATATGGTAGATGATTGTTTAAAGTTTGTCTTGCGCGAGCAAAGAAGAGGCAACACCTACGACGGTATCATCATGGACCCGCCTTCCTACGGCCGCGGCAAAAACGGCGAAATTTGGAAGATGGAAAAAGATATCTATAACTTGGTCGTGGAGTGCGTCAAGATTATGTCGCCCAACCCCTTGTTTTTCCTAATCAATTCCTATACCACCGGGCTTAGTCATGTTGTGACGGACAATATCTTAATTAAAACTGTCGTGCCGAAATTTAGAGGTCGCGTGCGGGGCGATGTTCTGGCCCTGCCAGTAGCCAACTCCAAGACCTTCCTGCCCTGTGGGACGGCCAGCCGATGGGAGCGCTAATGCCCGAAATCCTCTATGAGGATAATCATATTATTGTGGCAATCAAATCCGCCGGGGTTTTGAGCCAAGCGGACGACACCGGCGCGTCGGATATGCTGACGCTCTTAAAAGCGTATATCAAAGAAAAATATAACAAACCCGGCAATGTGTTTTTGGGGCTCGTGCATCGTTTAGACCGCCCGACCGCTGGCGTTATGGTGTTTGCCAGAACCAGCAAAGCGGCGATGCGTCTATCCGACAGCATCAAAAAAGGTCAGTTTGATAAGACCTATCTTTGCGTTGTATCGGGCGCCATTGCCCCTGCCTCTGGCAAGTGGCAGGATTATTTAAGAAAAGAAGAGAACTTAAGAAAATCCTTTGTTGTAGATAAAGACATGAGCGGCGCCAAAAGAGCCGAGTTGGAATACAGCGTCCAAGCGGAAAAAGAAAATCTATCTCTCGTCCAAGTCAAACTGATCACCGGACGGCATCACCAGATTCGCGTTCAGTTCGCTTCCCGTGGATTCGCTTTGGTGGGCGACCATAAATACGGATCTGCCAGAGGAAAATCCGAGCTGGCGCTTTTTGCGCACCGCCTCAGTTTCCCACACCCCACAACAAAAGAGACGCTGGTTTTCACCGCGCCTCTGCCCAATTTCTATCCTTTTAATGTTTTCTAGCTTTCAGTGTCCATCGATATAACCTTAATATATTGAATGCTTTTTAGTTCATTCAGCGTCATGCCAATGGATGTGCTGGGTGTGGTGGAAACAATCGTCAAGACACTGTTTTCATTGTCCAACTCTTCCATCTCAATATTCTTAATTTTCATTTTGTTTGCCGCCAGAACGTTTAAAACCGCAATCAATTTTTCCTGTGTATTATCAATCTCAAGCACCGTCACCGCGATGTTTTTCTTTTTAAACAGTTTATATTCCAGCGTCTTTAGGCTCCACATCACGATAAAGACCAAAGCCGTCCCGATCGCCGTTGCCGAATAGAATCCCGCGCCTGCTGTGATGCCAAGACAAGCCACAACCCAAAGTCCGGCTGCGGTGGTCAGACCGCGTACGCGAATACCGTCCTTGATGATACTGCCGGCACCAAGAAAACCAATACCGCTGATTACATAAGCCGCCATACGCGCAATATCCGTGCTGGAACCCCCAAATTTTATATACAAAAACTCATTGGTCAGCATCGCCAGACAAGCCCCCAAGGACACGAGCGAATGCGTCCTTAAGCCTGCCGAAGTCCCTTTTTTATATTCCCGCTGGGTACCGATGCTTGCCCCTGCGGCCAGCGCAATGGCCAATCTTAGCATAATGTCCCAAAATGCAAACATGACTGATTCGCTCCTTTTCGTGTTTTAAGTGGCGAGATATTCAAAAACCGCTTCCACACTTTTCTCGGTAAGTGTCATCCAATTGGTGGCTTCGTTGATTCTATAAAGAATATGAGCATCTGAATTATCGATAATCTTTTGTCCTTTGATTATACCATAATCGATGGGCAAATGCGTTTTGACCTCCACCGCAGTAAAGTTGTATTCCTTCATCGCGGTAGGCCCTTCTGTATGCAAAATCCCCTGATATTCGCGGTTGATATGTGCCGGCACCACCACACCGAAGTATTCCATCGTAAGCCCAATAATCTCCCATATTGAGTAAGGCGTGCATGCTGCCAATGGCTTGACGGCTTCCCCGCATACTTCATCGTCGCGATTAAACACCAACTGATTGCCAAAATAAGCGGCTGTGCTCGGCCCGTCAGGGAGCGAATCATAAATGATTTTTGAAAAAGCCAATGCGGATTCTAAGGTTTTAAAATAGCAGAGCAGATGCGTACCGTTGCTGGCCGTTACCTCAATTCCGGGTAAAAACAAAAGCCCCGCCGCCTCGGCCTCTTCTTTGGCCACAGCCATATTCATCCCGCATACATGATCAACCACCGATATGATATCCAAACCTTTGAGTTTTGCCATATTTGCGATATCCCGCGGGCGCATGCCGTCGTCGGCGCACGGAGACAGTGCCGAATGGATATGTAAGTCGTAGTATACTTTCATGATTATTTGTTTTCCAGCATCGCCGCCAATTGGACACTGAACTGATAGGCGTTTAGTGTGGTGCTCAAAACAGCAATCCCTTCGTCCTTGGCTTTGTCCAAAAAGTCGGTTTCAGTGAGCACACCTTCCGCCAAAACGATGCACGTACAATCAATCAGCGTGGCCACTGCCACAACGTTTAAGTTCCGCTGTACCGTCACCCACGCCGTTCCCGCTTGCCCATGGCTCATCACCCAGGACAAAAGGTCGCATGCATAACCGTTTGTTATCTCGTTTTCCAGGCCTGCTTCGCCGGTTAATGCCTTGGTTTCTTCGCTAATCAAATCTTTTACTTCAAGCATATTGTTTTATCCTTTATGTCATACTTTTTTCTGATATGCATTATATCACACCGACTGTTTTGACGCATGAAAAAAGAACCCCTATTGAGGTTCTTTTTTTCGATTAATTCATTTTTAGATATTTTGTTGAGACATAACCCGTGGTACCGCCATATTTTATCTTAGACCACGACGAATCGTAGCTGATAATCGTAACAGTCGCACCATTAGGTGCCGTACCGATACGCGTATAGGAGATGCCAGGCCCACTTCGGAT
>JBFLKV010000079.1:0-5408 GCA_040883365.1 Eubacteriales bacterium | reverse complement strand
GCTATACTTTATGCCGTGATGAGTGTTGCACTGCTTTCAAACGCGCTTGCACCCGGTTATATGGTGCGGTATCAGGATGCGATTCATCAGGGTGTCTCCGAATTGATTTCCACCAATGTTTTGGAAGTCCTTTTGCAATCTTTTAGGCTGGGTACGACGAACTTACACGGGTACGCCACCATTGCACCCACGGTTGGGGTGCTGATGCTGTTAACGCCCATGATGTTTAGGGTGTTTAAGCGAAACCCAGTGCGTGCGGTGAACCCTGTTTTGCTGGCGGTGGGGACTTATCTCGTTTTTGTTGCCCAGTATGCACCGTTCTTGTATGCACTTGGCAATCTGCAATTTGGACGCATCATCGCCTATCGTTTTTTCACTGCACAGGTTTTGTATGCAATTAATTTTATCAACCTGGTCGCGTTTGCAGCGGCGAGAACCCGCTTTAAGGCCACGATGAAGAAAGTTTTATCAGGCGTTACATTGATCGGGGCGCTTGCGCTGATTGTGCATAGCTTCGACGTTTGGATATTGCAAAAGTCGCACATCAAAACGATGATTGAATGCTATAAAGACGGCAGTATGATGACTTTTGTCGAAGAGAAAAACGCACGCATCGCAATGCTGGAGGATGACAGCATCACCGACGTGGTGTTTACGCCCATGACGAAAGATGCGGTTTGCTTTGGATTCGATTATACTTCGGAGAATGAAAAGGATCTGATCAATACGAATCTGGCTGAGTATTACGGCAAAACTTCGGTGATTGTGCAAAGCGCCGAAGAGCAATAGAGATTATTAAGAAATAACTTTTTTGGAGGAAATCGATGATTAGAAAACTAACCGATGCGGACACCAAGACGGTGCTGGATTTTGCGTTTACCGATCCGGCCATTCATACCTTTTTAATCGGTGATATTGAAAACTTTGGCATAGAGAATGATGATATGACCCTCTGGGGACAATTTGAGGATGATCAGCTGATTGGCGTTCTCTTGCGCTATTTTAAGTTTTTTATGATCTATTATCTCTCAAACGATACGGATATTCAGCCATTTTTGGAGATTCTAAAGAATTATGATGGTGAAATCCTCTCAATCAGCGGGAAAGACACCATTATCGAACACTTCGTGCCGCATTTTGATAACGCAACAGTGGAAAAAACACAGTTTTGTGAGTTGAAAAACAAGGTTGTGCCCAAAGAAGATGATGCAATTCGCCTAGCGACACTTGAAGATGTGGATACGCTTTTTGATCTTCTATCCACCATACAAGAGTTCACGCCGCCGCTGAAGGAGACGCTGATCAAAACATTGGAGACGGGGGCAGGGCGCATCTATATGTTGACCGACGAGAATGGGAAGGCGATTTCCATCGCCCAGACCACGGCCGAAAACAGTGCGTCTGCCATGATTATCGGCGTATGCACTTTGTCCGAGCACCGTATGAAAGGGTATATGCGGCGGGTGATGACCCGGCTTTGTGCGGATTTGCAGAGTGAAGGAAAAGCGCTTAGTCTGTTTTACTCCAACAAAGCGGCAGGCAAGATATATCACAGCTTGGGCTTTGAGACCACAGGCGAGTGGACGATGATGAAGTTTTAAATAAATAACGTCAAAACGAGGGTCAACTTTCGTTGACTTTCTTGGCCGTGACATTTATAATTAATTGTAAAAAATTGAATAACGAATGATATGTGCGGGAGACAGTTCAGCTTTTTTTGAACGGCCGAAGGAGCATAGGGTGCGCCAAACTCTCAGGCAAAAGGACCGCATATGGACGAAACTCTGGATAACTATTTTTTTATATAGGCCGAAGGGGCAACCGAAACCATACGGGAATCTCTCAGGTGAAAACCGGACAGAGGCACCAGACAAGCGATGCGTAAAAGTAATTTTTAGGCACGATTGTCCGAGTGCTTTTTTGTTTATAATAATTATATTGAGGTGAATCGTGATGAGAAAAACCGCGCTATATGATGCGCATATTCGTCTTGGTGCCAAGATGGTGGAATTTGCGGGCTATACTATGCCGATTCAGTATTCCGGCATTCGGCATGAGCACGAGATGGTGAGAGAAAGGGCCGGGCTTTTTGATGTGTCACACATGGGTGAGGTTGTGGCGCGCGGGGAAAAGGCTTTTGGGTTTGTCCAACATATCTTTACCAATGATTTTTCGGATATGCAGGTGGGCGATGTCAGATATAGTCCCATGTGCTATGCTGACGGCGGCACGGTGGATGATGTGCTTATCTACAAAAAAAGCGAGGAAGAATACCTTTTGGTGGTCAATGCGGCCAACAAGGAAAAGGATTTTTCGTGGATGAATAAGAACAATGGTTTTGGCATTCAGCTGGAAGACCAAAGCGATGCAACGGCACTGTTGGCGTTGCAAGGGCCCAAGGCCGAAGCGATTGCGGGCCAAGTGTTTAGCCAATTACCCAAAGGATACTATAGCTTTATTGAAACCCTATTGCCGGACGGCACCAAGGCGATTCTTTCGCGCACCGGATACACCGGCGAAGACGGATTTGAGATTTTTTGCGAAGCCAAAAGCGCTTTGGCACTGTGGGATGCCTTGCTGGATATCGGCGGTGAGGACATCTTGCCTTGTGGGCTGGGCGCAAGAGATACGCTGCGCTTGGAATGTGCGATGCCGCTGTATGGGCAGGAGATGGACAAAAGCGTATCGCCTATCGAGGCGGGACTGAACCGATTTATCAAGCTGGATAAAACCGATGCATTTATCGGCCAGGATAGCCTTATCAAGCAAAAAGAAGCCGGGGCACATCGACGGCGTGCGGGCATTGTTTTGACCGACAAAGGAATCGCGCGACATGAAGACGTGGTATGGCTGGACGGTGAAAAAATTGGAGTAGTGACTTCGGGCACCAAATCCATTACGCTGGCCGAATCCATTGCGTTGGTGCTCTTGGATCGACCATTAGCGGTCGGGACCGAAGTGGAAATTGAAGTGCGGGGCAAACGATTGAAAGCAAAGACGGTGAAATTGCCGTTCTATAAACGCGAAAAATAACGAAAGCTGGGGATAAAAATATGAATGTACCAAAGGATTTAAAGTATACCAAAGAACACGAATGGGTCAAAGACTTGGGCGAAGGCACGTATCTTATCGGCATTTCCGATTATGCACAGGAGCAGATTGGGGATGTATCCTATGTGGAACTGCCCGAAGTGGGAGACAGCTTTTCGGCGGGTGACGTGATGTGCACTGTGGAATCATTCAAAGCGGCCAGTGAAATCTATGCGCCGTTTGACCTGACCATTACGCAAGTCAATGAAGCGCTGGAAGATGCGCCCGAAGCCGTGAACGAAGATGCATATAAAGCGTATTTGGTCAAAGCCTCATCCAAAGGTGACAGTGAACTTTTAACCGCTGAGGACTATAAAAAAATGGTCGAAGGGGAATAATCATGGCAGATTATCTTCCAAATACGAAATCCGAGCAAAGCGAGATGCTCAAAACCCTTGGGCTTGAAAAGCTGGAGGATTTGTTTTCGCATTTGCCGGAAGCAGTGCGCCTAAATCGCCCGCTTCACTTGCCCGAAGGATTATGCGAGATGGAAAACAAAGCGCAGATTGAAGCCTTGAGCAAAAAAAACAAAGTTTATGATACCTGCTTTTTAGGTGCGGGTGCGTATCGGCACTTTATCCCGTCTGTGGTCAGCGGGGTCGCTTCTCGTGCCGAGTTTGTCACCGGCTATACCCCCTATCAGGCGGAGATCAGTCAAGGCGTTTTGCAATCTATCTTTGAGTATCAAACCATGATGTGCACGTTGACCGGGCTGGATGTTTCCAATGCTTCGGTTTACGACGGCGCAACTGCACTGGCCGAAGGTGTGATGATGTGCGTTAATCAAAAGAAAAACACGGTGCTGGTCAGCGAGGCGATCAACCCCGAATATATGCGCGTTTTAAAAACGTGGTGCACGTACTGTGAAGTGGAGCTAAAAACCCTGCCGATTAAAGCCTATGTGACAGACCTTGATGATTTAAGCGAAAGCATCACCGAGGATGTGGGGGCAGTGGTATTGCAATCCCCCAATTTTTTTGGCAGCTTTGAGGATATGGAAAAAGCGTCAGGGATCATCCATGAAAAAGGCGCGCTTTTTGTCGCATCGGTCAATCCGATTTCGCTGGCGGTTTGTGCTTGTCCCGGTGATTACGGCGCAGATGTGGCGGTGGGTGAAGGCCAACCGCTGGGCAATGCGCTGGGCGGCGGCGGACCCTACTTAGGGTTTATGACCGCGACCAAAAAACTGATGCGCAAACTACCGGGCAGAATTGTGGGTCAAACGCTGGACAATCAAGGTCGGCGTGCATTTGTGCTGACGTTGCAGGCCAGAGAACAGCATATCCGCAGAGAAAAGGCCGCGTCAAACATCTGCTCCAATCAGGCACTTAATGCGCTGACAGCGGCGGTGTATCTTTCGGCGATGGGCCCGCAGGGGCTGGGCGAAGTCGTTGAAAGTTGTATGGTATCGGCCCATACGCTAAGAGACAAAATGGCCAAAACGCGAGGGGTGACCGTTTTTGAGCAGGACTTTTTCCATGAATTTGTGGTGGAAATTGACGCCGATGAAAAAGTGCTGGAAAAGGCTTTGACCGAGAATGGGATTCTGGGCGGTTATCCTTTGGGCAACGGAAGATATATTTACTGCGCCACCGAGTTAATCGATGAAACTAAGATGGATAAACTCTGTGGCATATTAGCGGAGGTGACCCGATGAGTGCATTGATTTTTGAGAAGTCAAAAACGGGACGGCGTGATGTACGTATGCCCAAAACGGCTAAATATCCGCTGGATACGAAATATCGGCGCAAACGCGCGCTGGACTTGCCCGAAGTGGCTGAAGTGGATGTAGTAAGGCACTATATGGACTTGTCGCGAAAAGCGCATGGGGTCAGCAACGGCTTCTATCCTTTGGGTTCCTGTACCATGAAGTATAACCCCGCGTTGCATGAGCAAATCGCTACAAACAAAGCCTACGCGGATATTCATCCACTGCAAAGCGAGGAAACAAAACAGGGTAGCTTGGCGGTGATGTTCCGGTTAAAAGAAGCGCTGTGTGAAATCACCGGCATGGCGGATATGACCTTGCAGCCCGCGGCGGGCGCGCATGGCGAGCTGACCGCACTGATGATGATTAAAGCGTTTCACAGAGACCATGGCGAAGCGCATCGACATATTGTCTTGGTGCCCGATTCAGCACACGGCACCAATCCGGCCTCGGCGGCGATGCTGAACTATGACGTTAAGGAAGTGCCAAGCGATGCCAACGGTATGGTGGATGTAAAGGCACTCAAATCGCTCGCAAATGAAGAGGTTGCGGCATTGATGCTGACCAACCCGAACACGCTGGGTATTTTTGAGAAGAATATCGTCGAGAT
>JBFLKV010000078.1:0-8810 GCA_040883365.1 Eubacteriales bacterium | reverse complement strand
CCTGTCTCCAGCACTTCCTCATGATTCAACGGTTGATCCAGCATACCCGCCGCCAGATTGGTGATGAAGGATATCCCAGCACACCGCATACCCCCATGATTGGCGGCAATCACTTCCGGCACTGTGCTCATGCCCACAGCAGAAGCACCAATAGTACGAGAGTACACAATTTCGGCCGGCGTTTCAAACGAAGGTCCCGACCACAGACAATAGACACCCTGCTGCAATCGAATGTTGCGCTTTGAGGCGCTGTCGATTAATAGCTGTCTTAGTTGCTTGTCATACGCATAGGACATATCCGAAAACCTTGGGCCTAAATCATCATGGTTTTCACCCATCAAAGGATTAAACCCGGCCAGATTGATATGGTCGGTAATCAGCATCAAATCACCCGGATGAAAGCGTTCATTCACGCCGCCTGCCGCATTGGTGGCCAGCATGATTTTGCATCCCAGCTTAATCATCACACGAATCGGGATCACCACTTCCTGCGGGGAGTAGCCTTCATAGCAATGAAAACGCCCCTGCATAACCGCCACGATTTTCCCGTGCTTTTCCCCCACCACCAGTCGGCCCGCGTGTCCGGGTACTGTAGATTTTGGGAACCCCGGAATATCCGAATAAGGAATTTTCTCGGCATCGCTGAATGTTTCGGCATAGTCTCCAAGGCCAGAACCAAGGATAATCAAAAGCTCAGGCGCTTTAATCCGATCCTTTAAATATTCTACTGCTTGTTCAATTCTCTTTTTTGTCATATTAAAACCCTTACTTTTTCATCTGATCTAAAAACGATTGTCCCACGCTGAACGGAATCTCAAAATAGGCCGCAACCGTCGCCGCAATATCCGCAAAGCTTTCGCGCACACCCAAGTCCGTGCCCGGCTTTACGCCTTTGCCATAAGCCAGAACCGGAATGTGCTCTCGGCTGTGGTCGGTGCTGGGGGTGGATGGGTCGCATCCGTGATCGGCCGCAATCAAGAGCAAATCTTCATCGCCCATCAACTCAATGATATTCGGCAAGCGCTCATCAAAATAGGAAAGTGCCTTGGCATAGCCATCCACATCGTTGCGGTGCCCATACAACATATCAAAATCGACAAGGTTGGTGAATACCAATCCCTCAAAGTCCTGTTTCATCGCCTTGTAAGTGGCCTCAATGCCCGCAGCGTTGTTGGTGGAATGAATAACGTCCGTAATACCCTTGCGGTTGAATATATCTTCAATCTTGCCAATCGCAAAGACTTTTTTTCCTGCGTTTTTCAAAACATCCAGTACCGTATCATGCGGCGGTGTCACCGAATAATCCCGTCTGCGCTCGGTGCGCTTGAAACTTCCTGGCTCACCCTCAAACGGCCGCGCAATAACGCGCCCAACCAAGTGTTCTCCTCGCAGCATATCCCGCGCGATTTGGCAAATCTCATATTGCCGTTCAATCGGTATAATGGCTTCATGCATGGCGATCTGAAAAACCGAATCTGCCGACGTATAGACAATCGGATAGCCGGTTTTCATATGTTCTTCGCCCAGCACTTTTATAATCTCAGTGCCCGATGCCGGATAGTTACCGAGTGTTTTTGTGCCAATTTTGGCTTCGAATTCATCCATCACGTCTTTGGGGAAACCATCCGGATAGGTTCTAAAGGGTTTATCCAAAACCAATCCTGCAATCTCCCAATGCCCGCCGGTGGTGTCTTTGCCCGCAAACACTTCCTTGGCTTTGCCAAAAGCGCCGGTGGGCTGAGCTACCGCCATATCGCTATTAAGCCCCTGAATGTTAGCCAGCCCCAGCTTAAGCAAGTTGGGTATTTTTAAATACTCAGATTTTTTCGCAATATTCAAAAAAGTGTTAGATCCCTCATCGCCAAATTTATAAGCATCCTCAAGTTCTCCAACACCAAAGCTATCCAATATTATTAATATCACTTTTTTCATCGCTTTTCTCCTTTACGCTTTCGTTTACGTCTCCCTTGGGTGTTTTTTTGTCACACGTCGCCGCAAACTTTCCGATTTGGCGGCTTCAAAATAGGCTTGCGTGGTCGAAACATCCGAATGTCCCATCATCTCCTTGATGTCGCTCACGTCCGCCCCATTATTAATCAAATGCACCGCGAATGAGTTTCGCAGTGTATTCGGGTTGACTTCGTCGGTCACTCCCGCCTTAGCGGCTTGCTCTTTGATAATCTTCCAAAAGCCCTGTCTTGTCATGCCATCCCCTTTTAGGTTGACAAACAAAATGTCACTGGGGTGATTTTTTGTAATCATGGGTCTGGCATCGCTAAGATATTTCTTTATTGCGCGCTGTGTACTTTCCGGATAGGGCAGTGTCGTGTAGCCATCCCGGTCACTTAATGTTACTTCCATCTTCTCCAACGACAAATCAAACAGCTTCAGCGTAATCAACTCGGAAACCTTCATGCCAGTGGCATATAAAAGCTCGAGCATCGCTTTGTCGCGCTGTCCTTTTTGGGTGCTGGTATCAAAAGAATCGAAGAGTTTGTTAATTTCTTGAGTAGAAATATATTTGGGCAAGGATTTTTTATGTTTAGGTAAATCCACAAAAGAACCAATATCCACACCCATATTGTGTTTGATATTTAAGTAACCGTAGAATTTTTTGATAGAAGAGAGTTTTCTTAAGATACTGGCTTTGGAAAGACCTTTGCTTTGCAGCTTGGCGCAGTATGCCAAAAGAACGGCGTTTGTGATATCTGAGAAGTTTTGGAAACCCGTTTCAGTTAAATAGGCATAAAACTGATGGATATCCGTCATATAGGCATCGATCGTATGTTTACTGAGTTTATTATTCTTTTTTAAGTAGATCTCGAATTCACTGATCTGATTCTTCACTTAGTGTTAACCATTCTCATCTCATTATCCCTTTGAGAGACGGTTGTTAAAAAAAGGCACGATATGATTGATAACGTTTCCCGCCAGTGTGATTTAATTAACATACATATAAATCAATGTATGGTATTCTCTGCATTATTCTTCGTAAGGGATTGCTCTAATTATCGCAAAAATAAATAAGATTTGCAAGCGAATTTCGTTGAATATTATAATTTAACATATTACTTCTTTCTGTTGTTTCAGTCCCCTCGTTTTGCCCGCCAAACAAAAAAGAGCTGAATATATCCAACTCTTTTTTTATAGCTTTAGCTATTGTCTGTTGCGGTTGCCATTGCCCCCACCATGACGTCCGCCGCCATCGCTTTCGTGCTCTTCCGTCGTTGCTAGCTCTACTTTGTCATTCGTTGCTTGCGAAAGCGCATCGGCCACAGCGTTTTTAATGCCCATGCTGGTATACGTTGAACCGCTCACACTATCCACCTCAACGCCTTGAGTCTCAATAATCTCATCCGGCACGGTGTCCATCGCCGGACCATAATAATTAACACCGCGCTCATTATGCGAAACAATCGCAATATCTGTTATCAACCCGCCTTGAATGGTCACTTCTACGGTTAAATCAGGGCCATAGCCATCGGCTACCCCCGTGTATACGCCATCGTTGAATTGGGGCGCTACACCGTCCACTGACAACGTTTCAGCGACTTGCTCAACCATTGCCAGCAACGCATCATATTCGATAGGACTGCGTGTTGTCGAAAGGGTGGTCTTTTCACTATCTCCCGAGGCCTGCGCAAGTGCGTCTGCAACAGCTTTTTTGATTCCTTCGCTGGTAAAGGTCGCGCCGCTCACGCTGTCCACGTCAACGCTTTGGCTATCTATAATCTCGGTTGGAATTTTTTGCATGGCCAAACCATAGTAATTTTTACCCACCTCATTATGCGAAACGATATCAATACCGGCAATCAAGCCATCTTTAATCGTCACTTCAACAGTTAAATCAGGGCCAAAGCCATCAGCCACGCCCGTATATACTCCGTCTTTAAAGGCTGTTGCGCCCGACTCATCCGACATTTCGGTAGCCAAGTTTAACAGTTGATCGTTTGATGCGTCGGTATCGGATGATGCGTAAGCGACAGTTCTGTCTGAAAGATTACGAATCAACAGTGTCGTTGCGGGTGCACCCCCAATATCATAAATATGAATGCCCAATAGCACAATCAGCGTAATGGTCAGCATACGATGAACAATCAGCCACGCGCTACGTAGCACTTTTTTCTTGATCAAATACATAACTGACAGCAAGGCTGCATTGACAACAACGAGTGTTCCATAATTGATGGACAAAAGCGCCTGCGACGAAAACAGCGCATGCAGAATACTCGTGACTAAAAATGCAATTCCAATCCCAATATGGGAAAGCCGAAGACTGCGGTGCGCTCGATTCAAAAATGATCGACGTGGTATGATTTTCTTTTGAAGCAAGATGCGTAAAAGCCATATGATTGTTGCCAAAAACGCCAAGACCACGCTGGCCCAGGCAAAGATGACATTAAAAACTAAATTTATATCCATGATGTTTTTTCCTTATTTTTTGTTTATTAAACTATACATAAGGATTCTGTCTATATCATTACGTGATTATGAATAATAAGTGAACGACGAAAAGGTGTAAAATAAAAGCCAGACATCATCTGGCTTTGCGCTAGTTACGCATTATTTTTGTTTTTTGCTTGATTAATCATCTCACGCGCATGTTGGAGCGAAAGGTCGGAGTCATTTCCGCCGGCTAACCTCGCCACTTCACGAATCTTACCCTCCTCATCAAGCGGTGTTGTTGCGGTGGTCGTATTTTCATCGGCCATTGTTTTTTCGATTAAAAAGTTTTTATCGGCATAGGCCGCAATCTGCGCCAAATGTGTCACGCAAATAACCTGCCTCATCGTTGCGATGGATGCCAGCTTTTCGGCCACTACATTACCAATCAGTCCGCTGATTCCTGTGTCGATTTCATCAAACACATTGGTTTGAATCACGTCTGTTCTGCCCAAAATATTTTTAAAGCTCAGCATGATTCGCGAAATCTCACCGCCCGATGCCACTTTGGACAACGGTTTTAGTGGTTGTCCGGGGTTGAGCGTAATATAGAACGCCACCTTATCCAAACCGTCCGCGGAAAACTCGGCCTTTTCTTTTTCCTCAA
Source organism: Eubacteriales bacterium (assembly GCA_040883365.1). Classification (GTDB taxonomy): domain Bacteria; phylum Bacillota; class Clostridia; order Christensenellales; family CALMFG01; genus CALMFG01. The sequence continues at coordinate 3,760 of JBFLKV010000078.1, read as the reverse complement.
GTTTATTAAAATACACCTCAAAGCCCGCGCCGCTCATGCCAAGATCCGAAAGCTCGGCCAGAATCGCGCGTTCAAACACTTTGGCCGTCATCTTTCGCTCATAGGAAAGTGCCATACAGGCAGAATACAGCTGATCCTTCACCTCGTTTATTTTTTCGGTGAGAATCCCCAGCTGTTCTTCAGCATTGGTCAAGCGGTCATACTCGGTTTCGCTTCGTTTGAGAAAAGCGAATATCTCGTCGATATCCCGTCCGTATTTGCGCTTTAGCTGATTGATTTCGTTGATACGCTCTTCCACCGCTACCAACGCTTCAGGGTCAAAGAAGTATTCGTCCTTTTCAGAGCGGATATCCATACCAGTTTCTTCGGCCAGATAGTACGCTTCGTTTAGCCGTTCATAAATCGTCTGATATTTTTCGTCCACATCCTTGATTTTTTCAAAGAGATTAATGATGTCTTTAAACTTATCGAGGATGGCAAACTCGCCGTCCAACCCCTCAAAAAGCGCACCATATGCACCCGAAAGCGCCCCAATGACGTTTTCAGCCGATTGCATCTTTTTCTTTTCTTCAATCAAGGTTTCTTCTTCGTCTGGCTTCAAAGCCGCCGATGTAATTTCATCTATTTGAAAACGAAGCAGATCCATACTGCGCTCACGCTCGCTCTCGTTTCCACCGAGCAACGATATGGACCGTTCTATTTCGCTATATTCTTTATAAATCTTTTTAACGTTTTGCTTGAGCGGTTTGATCTTCGCCCAGCCGTATCGATCCAAAAAATCGATATGATTGCTCTGATGCATCAATGTTTGGTGTTCGTGCTGACCGTGGATATCCACCAAAAGATCACTGATAGATTTTAGAATGGTTAGCGTCACCAATGTGCCGTTGACGCGGCAAACGTTCTTGCCTTCCATGCTAAGCGCACGGGAAAGCACCAGTTCATCGCCCATGTCCTCCAGCTCATTATCCTGCAATATTCGTTTTACTCTATTATGTTGCCCGATACTGAATACGGCTTCTACATTCGCCCGTTCAGTACCTGCTTTGATGAGTTCTCTATCTGCACGTTCGCCCAAAACCAAATTAAGCGCATCCACAATAATCGATTTACCCGCGCCGGTTTCGCCAGAAAGAACATTTAGTCCCGCAGAAAAATCGATGTCTAGCTCATCAATCAATGCGATATTTCTTATATGTAAATGCTTAAGCATGAATCGTTTTTAGCCTTTCTATCATGACATCTATTTTATCAGTTCATTGAGTTCTGCACAAATACCATCGGCGTTTTCTTCGGTGTCCGCCGCAATAAAAATCGTATTATCGCCCGCCAATGTCCCCACCAGACCGTCAAGATCCATGTTGTCCACGGCTTCGGCCGCAGCATTCGCAGAGCCGGTCAAAGTTTTAATCACGATGATATTACCTGCCGTTTTGATGGATTTCACAGACGCTTTAAACATCCGAATCAAAATGCTGATATTCTTAACTTCGTTTTCACCAGCGCTGGCTGCATATTTATATCGCCCATGATCAGCCTGCACCTTGATGAGGTTCAGTTCCTTGATGTCCCGTGAAACCGTTGCCTGCGTGATGGCGATACCCATATTCATCAGCGCGTTTGCCAATTCCTCCTGCGTTTCAATATCATTGGCTTTTATAATATCCAATATCAAATTTTGTCGGGCCGTTTTCATCTTGTTTTTCCGCCTTTATATAGTTTTTTTACGGCATGGACCAGTCAATCAGTTTACCCTTAAGCCGCGGATAGAAATAATCCCGGTCAAAACGGATAAACTGTGCCTTGTGCTCAAACACGTCAACTTCTACCGCCGCTTCCGCTGGAAAGCCAGTCTGTACCTGCCCGTCCAGTGTCAAATAAAGATCATCCACAGGATAGCACGAGCGGATGGTCACCTTGCTGGTGGTCGGAATCACCATCGACCGAGTATTGAGCGAATGGGCGCATACCGGCGCTACCAAAATCGCCTCAACTTCGGGTGTGATAATCGGTCCGCCTGCCGAGAGTGAATACCCAGTAGAACCTGTTGGCGTGCTGATGAGGATGCCGTCTGCGTTAAAGGAATTGGCCGGAATATCATCTATAAAAACATCAATTCGCATAATACGCGCGATGCCCAGACGCGTGATAAACGCATCATTCATCGCAAGACTGGTAAACCCGGGTTTTCCGTTTTCAACAACACGAGATTCAATTAGAAGGCGCTTTTCGATATAATAATCGCCCATTAAATATCGCGTCATCAAAGATTCGATTTCCTGTACCTCACAAGCTGCCAAGAATCCGAGCCGACCCGTATTGATTCCGAAAATGTTGACATCATACGGTGCTGTTCTTCTCGCCACAGAAAGCAATGTTCCGTCTCCGCCCAGTACAATCATCGTATCAATCTGCTGGCAATTCACGGTTTGGCTTTGCTCACTGTACTCCACCGTATAGGGAATATCCCGTTTTTCCAAAAACGCACAAACGCCGGGTAATACTTGATCGAAGTCCTTGGTTGAATTTACATAAATTCCGACGTTTTCCATTTTTTCTCCTCGTATATTTATAAACGGATATTCTTAATTATAACAAAAAAAAGTTCACATTCATAGATTATAAATGCGACCAGGCGGTATTCACTACGTTTTCTATCTCTATTTTTTTACTTTCTTGGTTCATACCAAGATACAATAGGTATTCAATGTTTCCGTTAGGTCCTTTGATGGGTGAAAAATCCAACCCCAGAATACTAAATCCATTATCTAAAGCGTAATGGATGACGTTTTGGATAACTTCTTCGTGAACCGCTCTATCCCGAACAACTCCTTTTTTTCCCACTTTTTCGCGTCCGGCCTCAAACTGCGGTTTAATCAGGCTAACCAGCGTACCGTTTGGCTTCATCGTTTTTTTAACTGCAGGAAAAATCAACTTTAGCGAGATAAAGGACACATCAATAGCAGCAAAATCGATGGGTTCTTCCAATGTATCCGCTTCCAAAAAACGTGCGTTAAAGCGTTCAACGGCTGTCACCCGCGCGTCACTGCGCACCTTCCAATCCAATTGCCCGTACCCGGTATCCACCGCAAAAACGTGTTTCGCCCCGTTTTGCAACATGCAATCGCTAAATCCGCCTGTGCTGGCCCCGATGTCTGCGCACACCAGACCATCCAGTCTAACATCAAACGCTTCTATGGCTTTTTTCAGTTTGTAGCCTCCTCGGCTGACAAACTCCTTTTCAAAGCCTTTGACTTCGATTAAGCTATCTTCAAAAAAAGCTTGCGAGGGTTTGCTAATACGCACACCATCCACAAACACACATCCCGCCATCACCATGCGCTTAGCCTCTTCGCGGCTTTGCGCCAGACTTTTTTCAGCCAAAAGGCTATCTATTCTGCTTTTATCTTGTTTCATTCTCGGTCACCTTTTTTACAAGGTCCTCTGCTGTCAGTCCAATCTCTTTATTGAGCATTTCCACTCGGCCATGTGTAACAAACCGATCTGGCACACCCATTTTTATGACATGCTGCCCAATATTCTCTTTGGCATAATAGTCTTCAATCAAAGCACCCAAACCGCCAATGACCGCATTATCTTCCATAACAATAATCGTATCCGCTACTTTTGCGATATGATTCAGTGTTTTTTCATCCAACGGCTTAATCGCCCGCGCACTATATAATCCAAAAGCGGCATCCGACTGTTCCAATGCTTGAATGGCCGTGTCGACATGCGCACCGCACGCGATGACTGTGGT
>JBFLKV010000077.1:0-8243 GCA_040883365.1 Eubacteriales bacterium | reverse complement strand
GCAAGTTCTTGAAGACGCAGGTATTGAAATCGTAGCGACATTCGCAGGCGAATGGTCTGATGGTGTTGGACAGCAGCAGCTCAGCAGTGTTTTGGCTGCAAACCCAGACCTTGACGGTATCTTCTCACAGGTCTATGGCGAAACCATCAGTGCTGCATTTGAACAAGCTGGCAGAGATTATATTCCTTGCACAGCTTTCATGACCAATGCAGGATGCTTGGCTGCAATCGACAATGATATGCCAATTATCATTGGTAACAACATTCCTGGCCTCAGCGCTGTGGCATTGCAAATCGCGGTTGATGTGCTGGACGGCGAAACAGTTGAACAGAACACGTTGGTTGAACCTGGCCAATTTGTAATGGATACTTCGGTTGACGTTGGTGTTGAAACCACCTTGATCGAAGAAGGCGTTAACTGCTTCAGAGACCTGCCGGGTGCATTTGACTGGCCGGCATTGCCTGCTGATTTTGAACCGCAGATTACAGTAGAAGACATTCAGGACTATCAGCAATAAGCAAAAAAAAAAGTGATTGATGGTGTCGGCTTGCTTTAAGTAAGCCGGCACTCATTAAAAAAGGGAGAAACACGAGAGTTTGAGGGGTAAGTATAATGGCTGACTTGGAATTAAAAAATATTTCTAAGCATTTCGGAGGCATTGCTGCACTGCAAAACGTATCGTTAGCGTGTAATCGCGGCGAGGTTCATGCGCTGCTTGGCGAAAACGGCGCAGGAAAAAGTACGTTGATTAAAATCCTCAGCGGTGCGCACCAAGCCGATTCTGGAGAGATTAGTCTTTTTGGTAAGACCGTTAAGATAAAAAACCCGAGCAATGCGATTGAACAGGGAATTGGAACCGTGTATCAGGAACTTTCGATTATTCCTGAACTGACGGTGAGCGAGAATATCTTTATTGGAAGAATACCGACGAACAGATTTGGCCGATTCAACGATGAAAAGCTGTACGAAATGACAAAGGCGTTGTTTGAGAAATACGATGTCAAGGATATCGATCCAAACGCAAAAGCAGGAACGCTTTCACTATCAAAGCGTCAGATGATCGAGATATTGCGGGTGCTGTCGAAAGAACCCGAAATCATCATCTTGGACGAAGCGACATCCGCACTGATGGAAAATATGGTTGAGTGGTTGTTGTCTCTTGCGCGAAAGCTAGCGGATCAGGGTAAAATTGTAATCTTCATATCGCATAGAATGGCTGAGATTACATCCAGCTGTGACAAGATAACCATTCTTAGAAATGGTGAAACGGTATGTGAAATAGATGTTAAAGAAATCAACATGGACGAAGTTGTGGCGCTGATGTTGGGGCGTAAGATTGAAGGATACTATCCAGAGCTCGTTAGCCATGTAAAAGACGAAAAGGTCTTGGAAGTTAAGAACCTGACCTATGGCCGAAGGTTGAACGGTGTGGATCTGCACTTGAAAAAAGGCGAGGTTTTGGGGATTGGCGGACTGGCAGGACAAGGCCAGAACGAGTTGTTACTTGCGCTTTATGGCGTGATAAAAGCCAAGGGCGAAATTCTTTTGAACGGCAAACCGAGCAAGATTAAGTCTCCCGAAGACGGCCTTAAAAAAGGAATCGCGCTGGTGCCCGAGGAAAGAGCCACCGAAGGTCTGCTACTCGATTTTTCAATCGGGCATAATATCTCGTTGGCATCCATGAGAAAACTGGTCAGTGGTCCATTCTTAAGCAAGAAAAAAGAGAAGAAAATTGTCGAAGAATATATCAAGCTTTTGCAGATAAAATCGGTGGACTTGCAGTCGGCGGTTACCAACTTGAGCGGAGGAAACCAGCAGAAAGTGGTTTTGGCTAAAATACTGGCAACCGAGCCGAGTCTTTTGCTGATGCACGATATCACAAGAGGAATTGACGTTGGAACCAAAAAAGAAGTTTTTGCGCTGGTTCGCAAATTGGCACAGCAAGGGAACGCTATCCTATACTTTTCGACCGACTGTGATGAGCTTGTGAACATGTGTGACCGTGTTCTGGTTATGTTTGATGGTAAAGTTGGCGCCACGTTTGAGGGCGAAAACATGATTAAAGAGAATATCGTCGGTGCCTATATCGGTGAAACGATTAGCAGCTGAAAATGAATCTTTGAATTCTAATGGGTACGTTGGAGGATTAAAGTGAAAATATTTAAAAAGAGATCTCTTGAATATTCAAGAAAGATAAAATGGACTGTATTTGTCCCGTATATCATGTTGGCGCTTATCGTGATAATGACAGGCATCATCCATCCGGGAACAATGAGTCTGGAATGGTTAGCTAATAAATCGGACTCGGCGCTCTCGCTTATTCTGGTAGCGATTGGACAAACTTTTGTCTTGATTACCGGGGGCTTCGATTTATCGGTGGGCGGTATTATTTGTGTGACCAACAGTCTGTTGGCTGCACATATGGGCGAGTCTGCCGGCGGCATACTGCTCTTCACCTTCTTGGCTATGCTGATTGGAGCGGGCGTTGGCGCATTTAATGGTTTTGTTGTGGAAAAAGCAAAGATTCAGCCGTTTATTGTTACCTTTGCTTCACAGCTGATATTGTACGGGGTTGCATTGCTTATACTCAAAATTGACGGCGGAATAGTGGCACCCGGTTTTATCAATGTGCTGTTGTTCCGACTGTGGAATATACCGGTTTCAATGATCATTATCGTTGTTCTGGTCGCGCTATGGCTATATGTCAAGCGCACAAAAATCGGTATGGCGATGTATGCGATTGGCAGCAACGAAAAAGCCGCGCATTTGAATGGTATTTCGGTGTTAAAAACCAAGATGATCGCGTATGGCGCATCTGGATTCTTTGCGGCACTGGCGGGTATTTTTAGAACGGCGCAGGTTGCGTCGGGCTCACCCACAGCGGGAATCAATTTCGTTATGCCCTCCATTGCGGCAGCGGTGATTGGCGGAACCTCAATCTCCGGCGGTGAAGGCGGCATTCTTGGAAGCATCATCGGTGTGTTTATCATCAGGGGCATCACAGATCTCTTGGTATTCATGAAAGTATCATCATACTGGACTTCTCTTGTTCAAGGCTTGTTGTTGCTGCTGGCAGTTGCAATTACTTCATATGCAAAACTGCACAAGAAGGGGGATTTGGAATAATGAGTATTAAAAGATTTTGGCGGATTCATTCCTCAAAAGTAATCACATATTTAATCGCACTTTTATTGTTGGTCGTGGTGGGTATCCTAAAACCGGGCTACGCAAGCGTCAACAACCTAAACTATCTTTCGGTCACAGCGGCTATTTTGGGGATTACCGCACTGGGACAAACCTTTGTTGTTTTAACTGGCGGTATGGATTTGTCCATCCCGTGGATGTTTACAATGACATCCTTTGTGATGGCCGAAGTATCCGGTGGACAGAACGAGGGATTAGTATATGCGGTGCCGGTCGCCTTGCTTTTGGGTCTGGCGATGGGGCTGCTTAACGGATTCGGTGTGTCATATATCGGTATTTTACCGGTTATTATGACTATTTCAACGAACATCATCTTTCAAGGGTTGTTGCTTGGTTTTTCCAACGGGACACCGGGGGGGACGCCGCCACCGCTTTTGAAAACCATAGCAACAGGTACCACTGGCGGGTTTTCAACCTTGTTTCTCATATGGATTGTACTGGTGTGTATAGCCCTTCTGGTGTTCTATAAAACGCGCTTTGGGCGCAGCGTTTATGCTATCGGTAGCAACGAGAAAGTCGCCCTGTACTCAGGCATCAATGTTAAACGTGTAAAACTGCTGGTTTACGGTATCAGCGGCCTGATGGCTGCATTCGCCGGTGTGCTCTACTCGGGCCGTTTGGGACAGCTGTATCTTGGCATGGGCGATCCATACCAAATGCAGACAGTAACGGCGGTTGCGATTGGCGGTGTTTCGCTGGTCGGTGGTAAGGGCAGCTATGTGGGCACTATAGCAGGTGCTTTGATACTGGTTGTATTGGATGGTTTCTTATCGGCTATGAGCATCACACCGAGTATCAAATCGATTATCTATGGTGTGGTCTTGTTGCTGGCGGTCCTGGTATCCGGACGTGAAGTGAAGGATAAAAAGAAAGCAAACGCGTAAAGCTTTCATATTATATAGGGAGCATCATATCAGTTTATCCTCTGTATACTTAAACAAAGAATCGAGAGGTGTGCGATGTATTTTATAGACGAATACAAAAAAGCGAGTCCAAAAGAAGATGAAATTGCGCTCATTTGGGTAGGGCAAGCCGGCTTCATTATCAAAAACGCAAACGGCAAAGTGATGGCCATTGACCTTTACCTTTCCGATTTGGTCTACAAGATGGACGGGAATAAACGATTGATGATGAGCATCATTGAGCCTTGTGATGTTCAAGCAGATGTGATATTGGCGAGTCATTCTCATGCCGATCATCTGGATATGGACAGTCTGCCGACGATGATGCAAAGCGGCGCAAAGCTGATTTGCTGTACTGATTCCTATCGTGTTTGTGAAAAAGAGGGTTTCGACATGTCGCGCGTACAGGCGATGACGGTGGGCGATAAAACTGAGGTGGATGGCTTTAAGATTGAAGCAGTGTTTTGTGAACACGGTGATTATGCACCCGAAGCCATCGGCTTTATTATAGAGGTTCAAGGCATAAAAATCTATTTTGCAGGCGATACCTCTTATCAGATGAATCGTATGGCTGAGGCTGCAGGTCAGGATATTGACTTGCTTCTGGTACCCATCAACGGGGAGTACGGCAACATGAACGCACGCGATGCCGCGATGATGGCAGAGCAGGTGCAGGCAAAAATCACGGTGCCTTGCCACTTTGGAACATTTGCAAGGCACTTAGGCGATCCATACGCATTTGATGCGGCGATCGAAAAGATGGCTCCGCACTCACGCGCTTATATTATGACACAAGGAGAAATCCTGTACTATTCTGCTACGGGAGATATGCATAATTAACACATCAAGAAAGGACATAATAAACGTTACAGTATAAACAAAAGATGCGGAGTGATTGTTTTTTTGAGAAATTACTTGTAAGTCGTCACACAAATATATTTGCAACGCTTTACCGAAGGAGAGAATGACAATGAAATCTGTAGTTGTATCAAAGCCGTATGAATACGAGATTGTGGAAAGCGATATTCCCAAAATCACCGACGATCATGACGTGCTGATTCAAATGAAAGCGGCCGGGGTATGCGGTTCCGATTTTCATATATTTAAAGGAGAAAACCCATGCTCATCGTATCCCCTTGTTTTGGGACACGAAAACGTTGGGGTGATTACCGAAGTCGGTAAGGCGGTAACAAAGGTAAAACCCGGGGACCGTGTGGTGATTGACCTATTGATTACCTGCGGACACTGCTACCAATGTAGTATTGGTCGAGAAAACGTGTGCGAAAACGTTCTGGTGCGCGGAAGCGGAACCGATGGCGGATTTAGAGAGTACTTCACAGCGCCCGAAGACGATGTATACTTGTTGCCCGATAACCTTCCGTTTGAGGACGCGGTGCTGATTGAACCATTTGCTATCGGTGCGCATAGTGTCAAACGCGGCCGGGTGACGAAAGATGATACGGTGTTTATTTTGGGCATGGGCACCATCGGATCAATTATTCTTCAGACATGCAAGAAGGTGGGAGCCAAAGTGATTTGCTGTGATGTCTTTGAAGATCGCATTGAGACCGCAAAGAAATTTGGGGCGGATGAAGTGATCAACAGCAAAACCGATAATCTTGTGAAGAAAGTCAACGAATTTACGGACGGAAAAGGTGTGACAGTGGCTTTTGATGCGGCATGTTTTCAGGGTTCATTAACATTGCTATTGAAACCAGGAATCATTAGAAATGCCGGTCGCTTGGTCAGCTTGGGCTTTACGACCGACCCGGAAGCAATCTCTCAGGCCATGATTGACCAACGAGAGCTCGATATTATTGGGTCAAGAATGTCATGCTACCAGTTTGAACGTGTCGCAAGACAGATGGGCGAAGGTGCCATTAATCTGGACGGTATCGTGACGCACTTTATTAAATTTTCGGATATTGATGAGGTGTTTAACAAAATAAAGCACCCGGATCCGAGTGTTAAAAAAATGGTTATATTATTTGAGTAAAAAAATTTTTGGAGGATAGTTATGATTAATCAGATGTTTGATATTACAGGCAAGAGAGCAGTAGTTACCGGCGCGGCACAGGGGCTTGCGCATGGTATGGCAGAAGGTTTTCTGGAAGCCGGATGTAAAGTGGTTCTAATGGATATTTCGGATAAGCTACCATGTGTTGTAAAAGAATTCTGCGACAAGGACTATTATGCCTATGGCGTACAGGGTGATCTTTCCAAGCGCGAAGAGATTGAGCGCATGTGGGCAGAAGCAATGGATATTTTGGGCGGTGTTGATATTTTGGTAACTGCCGCGGGTATTCAAAGAAGACATCCGTCCGAGGACTTCCCGATGGAGGACTGGGACTTGGTTTTGGACATCAACCTAAACGCTGTATTTATCTTAGACCAACTGGCCGGCCGTGAAATGATCAAGCAGGGAAGCGGTAAGATTATCAATATTGCATCGATGGTATCTTGGTTTGGCGGCATTTTGGTTCCGGCATACAGCGCAGCTAAAGGCGGAGTGACACAGATGACCAAATGCTTGGCCAACGAGTGGATATCCAAAGGCGTTAACGTCAATGCCATCGCGCCCGGATATATGGCAACGGATATGAATGAAAAAATCCTCGAGAATCAGACACGAAATAAAGAGATTACGGAACGTATTCCGGCCAAACGCTGGGGCTTGCCTCAGGATATGAAAGGCACAGCGATCTTCCTGGCTTCGTCGGCCAGCGATTATCTAAGCGGTGCCGTGATACCTGTGGACGGCGGTTATTTGGTACGCTAGTCTTTGAGGAAAACAGGGTTGTAGTATTGAAAAAGAAAGCATAGGAAAAAAATGAGCAAAGTTACGATTCGTGATTTAAAAGTGATATTGACTGCACCCGAGGGGATTAACCTTGTGGTGGTCAAGCTGGAGACCAGCGAGCCGGATTTATATGGTCTGGGATGTGCGACATTCGCTTACCGGCATGAGAGCGTAAAGCATCTTTTGGAAGCTTACATAAAGCCATTGCTGATAGGTAAGGATGTTGCGAACATTGAAGAACTATGGCAATTGATGCATCAAAACGCGTATTGGCGCAATGGGCCGATTGAGAACAATGCCATTTCGGGTGTGGATATGGCGCTTTGGGACATTAAAGGCAAAATGGCAAATATGCCGGTCTATGACCTTTTGGGAGGCAAACTTCGGGAAGGTGTTCCCATCTATCGTCACGCTGACGGCAGAGATGTCGAAGAGCTGTGCGACAATATCATCAAATATAAGGAACAGGGCATCAAAAATATACGGTGCCAAAGCGGCGGATATGGCGGTGAAGGATTTACCGATGCACCGGCAGGAACACCGCGAGGCGCACAAAAGGGTGTGTATATCGATGTCAGAAGCTATATCCACAATACGGTGAAACTGTTTTCGGATATTCGCTCGCGTATTGGTTATGATATAGGGCTTTGCCACGATGTGCACGAGCGGATACCACCGATTGAAGCGATTCGATTAGCAAAAGCGCTTGAACCTTTTGAGCTTCTATTCCTTGAGGATGCAGTATCGTTGGAAGAAATGGATTGGCTGAGAAAACTGCGTGAAAATACATCCATACCTTTGGCGCAAGGCGAGCTTCTCAACAATCCTGCCGAGTGGAAAACGATGATTACCGAACAGTTGATTGATTATATTCGGGTGCACACCAGCCAAATCGGCGGCATCACCCCTGCACGTAAATTGCAGATTTTCTCTGAGCAGTTTGGTGTAAAAACCGCATGGCACGGGCCGGGGGATATGTCGCCCATCGGACATGCGGCCAATATCCATCTGGATGTTGCATCATATAATTTCGGTATTCAGGAATGGTCGGGAACAGAGCCGTCTATCCGAGCTTAAAACCAAACCGACCGAGCAGGCAGTGAAAGCCGGTATTCATGATGCCTATGGCGACTTAGCCGAAGGGTTGCTAAGACAAGTAAAAAATATTTATATTGATGAACACGCGATGCTTAAGGCTATACAAAAGGACATGGCAGCCATAGAAGAAAAAGTGGCCACATTTGCCGAGGCGAGAGCCAAGATTGAAACCATTCTTCGGTCGTGCGGCGGTCCGACAAAACCGCAGGATTTGGGCTATAGCCGAGCGATGATGCGAG